>NZ_CAAAFS010000201.1:0-3389 GCF_900634755.1 Protofrankia symbiont of Coriaria myrtifolia | reverse complement strand
GGGTGGGTGGGGCCGTCTGTATCTTGAGAACTACACAGTGGACGCGAGCATCTTTGTGGCCAAGTTAGTAAGGGCACACGGTGGATGCCTTGGCACCAGGAGCCGATGAAGGACGTGGGAGGCTGCGATATGCCTCGGGGAGCTGTCAACCGAGCTATGATCCGAGGATTTCCGAATGGGGAAACCCGGCAGGGCTTGAAATCCTGTCACCCGCGCCTGAACACATAGGGCGCGTGGAGGGAACGCGGGGAAGTGAAACATCTCATTACCCGCAGGAAGAGAAAACAACCGTGATTCCGTGAGTAGTGGCGAGCGAAAGCGGATGAGGCTAAACCGATGGCGTGTGAGAGCCGGCAGGCGTTGCGTGGTCGGGGTTGTGGGAGCGTTCGGGCGGATCTGCCGATCTGTCGAGGAGTGAGAAAGCGTCGTGTTAGTCGAAGGTCATGCGAATGGGCTGCCGTAGAGGGTAAGAGTCCCGTAGGCGAAAGCATGGCGTCTCCTGAGCGTTATCCCAAGTAGCACGGAGCCCGTGAAATTCCGTGTGAATCTGGCGGGACCACCCGCTAAGCCTAAATACTCCCTGGTGACCGATAGCGGACGAGTACCGTGAGGGAAAGGTGAAAAGTACCCCGGGAGGGGAGTGAAATAGTACCTGAAACCGTGTGCTTACAATCCGTGGGAGCGGGGGGCTTGCCCCTGTGACCGCGTGCCTTTTGAAGAATGAGCCTGCGAGTTTGCGATGTGTGGCGAGGTTAACCTTTGTGGGGGAGCCGTAGCGAAAGCGAGTCCGAAGAGGGCGTTTGAGTCGCATGTCCAAGACCCGAAGCCGAGTGATCTATCCATGGCCAGGTTGAAGCGCGGGTAAGACCGTGTGGAGGACCGAACCCACCAGGGTTGAAAACCTGGGGGATGAGCTGTGGATAGGGGTGAAAGGCCAATCAAACTCGGTGATAGCTGGTTCTCCCCGAAATGCATTTAGGTGCAGCGTCACGTGTTTCTTGCCGGAGGTAGAGCACTGGATGGCCTAGGGGGCCTACAAGCTTACTGAAGTCAGCCAAACTCCGAATGCCGGTAAGTGAAGCGTGGCAGTGAGACTGCGGGGGATAAGCTTCGTAGTCGAGAGGGAAACAGCCCAGATCGCCAGCTAAGGCCCCTAAGCGTGCGCTAAGTGGGAAAGGATGTGGAGTCGCGGAGACAACCAGGAGGTTGGCTTAGAAGCAGCCACCCTTGAAAGAGTGCGTAATAGCTCACTGGTCAAGTGGTTCTGCGCCGACAATGTAGCGGGGCTCAAGCGCACCGCCGAAGCTGCGGCATACACACGTGTGTGTATGGGTAGGGGAGCGTCGTGTGGTGTGTGAAGCGGCGGGGTGACCCAGCCGTGGATGCTACACGAGTGAGAATGCAGGCATGAGTAGCGAATGACGGGTGAGAATCCCGTCCGCCGGATGACTAAGGGTTCCTGGGGCAGGCTAATCCGCCCAGGGTGAGTCGGGACCTAAGGCGAGGCCGACAGGCGTAGTCGATGGACAACGGGTTGATATTCCCGTACCGGCGCTGATGCGCCCATGCTGAACCTGGTTCGTGCTAACCGTCCGATCTGCATTCTGCTTTCGAGTGGGGTGTGGGGAGCGCGGGATCCCGGCTGGTAGTAGGCAAGCGATGGGGTGACGCAGGAGGGTAGTCCAGCCCAGGCGGTGGTTGTCCTGGGGCAAGGGTGTAGGGCGAGGCATAGGTAAATCCGTGTCTTGTGTGCCTGAGACCTGATGCCGAGCCGATTGTGGCGAAGTGGATGATCCCATGCTGCCGAGAAAAGCCTCTAGCGAGTGTCAGGGCCGCCCGTACCCGAAACCGACACAGGTAGTCAGGTAGAGAATACCAAGGCGAGCGAGTGAACTGTGGTTAAGGAACTCGGCAAAATGCCCCCGTAACTTCGGGAGAAGGGGGGCCGTTGTCCGTGTAGGGGCTGTGCCTCCGAAGCGGATAGTGGCCGCAGAGACCAGGGGAAAGCGACTGTTTACTAAAAACACAGCTCCGTGCGAAGTCGTAAGACGATGTATACGGAGTGACGCCTGCCCGGTGCTGGAACGTTAAGGGGACGGGTTAGCATTTCGGTGCGAAGCTCAGAACTTAAGCGCCAGTAAACGGCGGTGGTAACTATAACCATCCTAAGGTAGCGAAATTCCTTGTCGGGTAAGTTCCGACCTGCACGAATGGCGTAACGACTTTCCTACTGTCTCAACCACAGACTCGGCGAAATTGCATTACGAGTAAAGATGCTCGTTACGCGCGGCAGGACGGAAAGACCCCGGGACCTTTACTATAGCTTGATATTGGTGCTCGGTTCGGCTTGTGTAGGATAGGTGGGAGACTGTGAAGCGGGAACGTCAGTTTCGGTGGAGTCACTGTTGAAATACCACTCTGGTCGAATTGGGTGTCTAACTTGGGTCCGTGATCCGGATCAGGGACAGTGTCAGGTGGGTAGTTTAACTGGGGCGGTTGCCTCCTAAAGGGTAACGGAGGCGCCCAAAGGTTCCCTCAGCCTGGTTGGCAATCAGGTGTCGAGTGCAAGTGCACAAGGGAGCTTGACTGTGAGACAGACATGTCGAGCAGGTGCGAAAGCAGGGACTAGTGATCCGGCGGTGGCTAGTGGAAGCGCCGTCGCTCAACGGATAAAAGGTACCCCGGGGATAACAGGCTGATCTTGCCCAAGAGTCCATATCGACGGCAAGGTTTGGCACCTCGATGTCGGCTCGTCGCATCCTGGGGCTGGAGTAGGTCCCAAGGGTTGGGCTGTTCGCCCATTAAAGCGGTACGCGAGCTGGGTTTAGAACGTCGTGAGACAGTTCGGTCCCTATCCGCCGCGCGCGTAGGAGACTTGAGAAGGGCTGTCCCTAGTACGAGAGGACCGGGACGGACGAACCTCTGGTGTGCCAGTTGTTCTGCCAAGGGCACGGCTGGTTGGCTACGTTCGGGAGGGATAACCGCTGAAAGCATCTAAGCGGGAAGCCTGCTTCGAGATGAGGTCTCCCACAGGGTGAACCTGGTAAGGCCCCCGAGTAGATGATCGGGTTGATAGGCCGGAGGTGGGCGTACGGTGACGTATGGAGCTGACCGGTACTAATAGGCCGAGGGCTTGTCTTCGAAGGTATTGCGCGTCCACTGTGTGGTTCTGGGGGTATGGCCGGTTTCCGGTTGTAGTCTCGTGGTGTTTCGGTGGTTATGGCGAAGGGGAAACGCCCGGTTCCATTCCGAACCCGGTAGCTAAGCCCTTCTGCGCCGATGGTACTGCGTGGGTGACTGCGTGGGAGAGTAGGTCGCTGCCGGACTTGTGTGTGGTGGGGAGGGGCTGCCCGGTTTCGGGTGGCCCCTCTTCGTCATGCACGAAAACC
>NZ_CAAAFS010000200.1:2090-4954 GCF_900634755.1 Protofrankia symbiont of Coriaria myrtifolia | reverse complement strand
TTTTAGAACAGAACTTCGATAGGCGAGAGGTGTAAGCACCGCGAGGTGTGAAGCGATCTCGTACTAAACGAAATTGGACTTTCCATAACAAAAATGAAAGAAAGTAAACCTATTCCTGCAATTGCGGTCAGTCTCGCTACCTCTTTAGTTGCCGCCCCCTACTTGCTCATTCGAAATTACTACCACAAGAAAGTAGCCCCTATCTCTAAGGGGACCTAGGTAGGAAGAGTGAAAGAAAGATAAGGGGTGGAAGCGGGGTAGAGGAATTGGTCAACTCATCAGGCCCATGACCTGAAGACTGCAGGTTCGAATCCTGTCCCCGCCTAGCCTAATAAGAGGAGATGCATTTTTATTGATTTTGACGATTGGTGCTCACAGCTAAGAAAAAATGCTTTTTTTGCTCTCTTTCTCGGTTGAGAAGGACTCAACGCTTTTCCCCATTTACACGATGAACTAGACTCCGCACGAGCGCTAAGTTGAATAATTCCACTTCACTCCCGCCTCACGGCAAAGGCGCGGTAGAGAAGCTTCCGGAATCTCATGATTTGCAATTGCTCAGTACAGGGGGTCTTATAATAAGATAGTTTTCGACCAGTAAAGTAAGTAAAGCAAGCCAGTTCGGTAGCTGTCCAACGGGCAAAAAGCTTTAAAAGAAGCCCTTGGAATTCACTGCAGCAGTGGGCGGGGCAGATGCTGCTCTTCCAGCTGGCTACTAGCTTGCTTGGGCTAGGGCAATCACCCGTAGCGTGTCGTGTCTAATCGGCAAAGGACATGGCCCTTTCCTTTGATCTTTCATTGCTGGCTGGCCCGCTTGAATCGGTAACTGGGGATCGAATAGGGATGAAAGTCCGGGCATTGTAATCAAGATTTCGTAGGTAGACCGCCCTGCCTAGCTGAATAACTGACTGACGGCGGAATGGTAAGCTTCCTCGTTCACTTGCGCGGATCGGCACTTATTTAGTATGTGATGCAACTACAATGCTTGAGAGATCTGGTGATCGGTCTCAAAAGGAAGATGGGAATGGTCAAACAGAGGAATCAAGATAGATGTCTGTCTCTGCCTCACCGTAAGGGTTTCCGGTTTAGCTACCATCTCTATTGGCCTGTCCTGTGCCAGTCGAGGTAAGGAGCTGATCAGGGCATTCATCCGTCGGATTAGTCTAACTCGGTCAATGCATGGATTAATTTGATATTAGTATCAGTTCTTTCCTTCTTCATTGGGTGAGTTGGGATTAGAAGAAAGTCTCCGTAGGCCCGCGACTCCCCTCTTCGTTCAATCTTAACTATGCTACGGGTCATCGAAGAACCAACCTTTCTGCCTTTCCCTTGCCCGGGTCAAAGAAAAAAAATGTGTAACGTAACGGCAATGACAGCTAAAATAGCAACATGAGAGAGTAAAGCGCTGACCCGGAAACGGCATAGGAAAGATGTGATCCAGTAATTTGTGTAAAAAAAAGATGATTAGGCGGGTAGCCTAGCTAACACTGCTATGGAAGTTCGATTCTTCCTTGATTTTTTTTCTTTCCGGTATACGAGGCCCCGATCCAAATGGGGCCCAAACTTGTGGCATTGCACATTATGATCAAAAAGATTCTTCCACTTTTCCTTTTTCCAATTCAGGTTGTGTTGTCCAAACAATTGTTAGCGACCGGTACTATCACTCATTCAACTCTTTTTGGATTGTTCTTCATTCTTCTCATTCTAATTTTATTCCATGCTTTTCTTCTGAGACAGAAACAAAAGAATAAGAGATTCTTATTCTTTTGTTTACTCTTATATATTATTGGCTATACTATTACGCGTTTAATCTCGTTGTGGTTCGCGAGTGAATTTCTTTTTTATCTTCTCTCCGCGATGATAGGTCCCCTTTCCCTTTCGGTAGCCCCTTCTTCTAATGAAAGTTTTGATGAGAAACTAAAGCGCTTTCTGGGAGAAGGGGCGGATTCCGATATGGTTGACTCAAAGAAAAGACCGCGGGAAGAAGTGGGTCCCTCCGGTGACTTTCCCGTTGGACAAAATGCTTGGGCCGAGCGGTCTGCACCGCAGGTTCCATTCGGCCAACAGTCCAGTACACACGTGGGAATCCACGATGGGCGGAGCTCCGAGGCTCACCCTCTTCCTGAAAATCAAATTCAATCCGAGGGGGTCGAAGAGATGGGCCGTATTCTTCAAGCCCACGAGAATATCGCCCAGCTCATCCGAGAATTCCGTCAGGAAGAACAAATGAGAATACCTGGCGGATTCCAACTCGAACACTTAGTAGAAATCTTGGAAGAGAGGCACGGAGGTAATAAGATGGTATCTATTGAGCAAGAGATGCGCCAAAATCGGCGGGAAAGTTTTTTTTATCAGGAAAGCAAGGCAGATTTTGATGTCTTGCGAAGAGAGGGAATTACGGAAGCCCTCTTGCGACGGGAATGGCAAGGGCGATGATGACCTCGGAGACTGTTCCTCCGCTCTTTGTGGGCTCATTTCTAATTTCTTTGTACCGTCTGGTTTTTGGTTCCTAGTCTGATTTTATTAGTAGCCATGATCCAGTCTTTACTTAACTCGACCCAAGCAATGCCCAAAGACTCCCATGCCTTTCTTGGTCGGACCAACTCAACCGGCGATTTCCGTCTTCCTGAATTGGGAGAGCAAGAACAAGTCTCTCTTTTTTTGGGGGGGAGCGGAGCTGTCAAAGAATGAACCAAACTAAATGATTTGTAGAAAATGGCTATTCCTCACAATTGCTCCTTGTGATGCAGCGGAACCATGGCAATTAGGATCTCAAGACGCAGCAACACCTATGATGCAAGGAATAATAGACTTACATCATGATATCTTTTTCTTCCTCATTCTGATTTTGGTTTTCGTATCACGGG
>NZ_CAAAFS010000200.1:0-1690 GCF_900634755.1 Protofrankia symbiont of Coriaria myrtifolia | reverse complement strand
TCTTGGTTCGCGCTTTATGGCATTTCCACTATCAAAAAAATCCAATCCCGCAAAGGATTGTTCATGGAACTACTATCGAGATTCTTTGGACCATTTTTCCTAGTATCATTCCGATGTTCATTGCTATACCATCATTTGCTCTCTTATACTCAATGGACGAGGTAGTAGTAGATCCAGCCATTACTATCAAAGCTATTGGACATCAATGGTATCGGACTTATGAGTATTCAGACTATAACAGTTCCGATGAACAGTCACTCACTTTTGACAGTTATACGATTCCAGAAGATGATCTAGAATTGGGTCAATCACGTTTATTAGAAGTGGACAATAGAGTGGTTGTACCAGCCAAAACTCATCTACGTATTATTGTAACATCTGCTGATGTACCTCATAGTTGGGCTGTACCTTCCTCAGGTGTCAAATGTGATGCTGTACCTGGTCGTTTAAATCAGATCTCTATTTTGGTACAACGAGAAGGAGTTTACTATGGTCAGTGCAGTGAGATTTGTGGAACTAATCATGCCTTTACGCGTGCGCCCGGAAACATAGGCCGATTGCTGAGCCCACTCTGGCTCAGCCGCACCACCCGGGGTGCGAGCCACCCGAGAAGCAAGCTATTACAGCGAGCGGCTGGAGCTGTAGGGAGCCGAGGAGCAAAGCAGTAGATAAGATAGAAGAAGGGGCCAGGCTCCCGGTGGAGCAGAGGAGACGGTTAGGATAACGAACTTGAAACGCGGAGCCCGAGCGGCCGGCGAGCGAGTGGTTAGTGGCCAATAGCGCCCTAGTTGATGGCATTCCTCTCCGCGGCTGGCACTCGAGGAACCACGGGGCACTCCATACAGAGCAAGCAAGTCTTGGGGATGAGACGCCCGCGCAAGGACCTCAATTCTCATTAGGAGGTCGAACCAAGGACCTATGGAAGTCGGGGCTACCCCCTCCCCATGGGCAACGCAACAGTGTCCTGAGGAAGGAGTTTAGAGGCCTTATAGTAGCACGGACTTCTTTTTCTTTCTAGGTCATGCGAAGGGGGCCAGTCCAAGATCGTACTCTTGCTCTACAAAGACAAGAGACGCTCTCAACGGCTAGGCGCCACTCTCTTTCTGAGTTATTCCAGCTTCTTCATTCTTTCGTGCCGCGGTGAACAAACAAAACAAAAAAAAGGGCCGTCTCAGCGGAAGGAGAAGGACCTGCAACGGCAGAGACTACTGACCCTCTTCTTGTTCCTAGCCGTCTGTTACGAGTCCGGGAAGCCTGGAATCCTAAATATGAGGGATCCCTAAAAATAGAGCAGGGCGGGCAGGGCTTCCGCAAGGGCCTCCCCCCTCTTCCCGGTCAAGATAGATGGGAAGGAGCCCTATCAAGCAAGTAAAGGCCATAACCAGCCTCTTTCTTTATGTACGTACACCTTTGTTTCAAGGTGGGGCCGCCCTTCCTCCTGCTAATCCGGCCATTTCCGAACCTGTCTTTCCCACCCCATTCAATTCAATGGAGGACTTCTCAATTCTTTAGCTTCTTATTATTTATTATTATATAAAAAGACTCAAAAACTAGGGTTCCACACCTTAGCTCGGCTAAATAGGTTTAATGAGATCTTTCTTCGAGAGGCCGGTCCGGCGCTCCGCGTGGTTATATTCGTACATGTTCCGACTCGCCAGTCATTATGGATCTAGTGGCATGGCGAGGCAAA
>NZ_CAAAFS010000199.1:0-8910 GCF_900634755.1 Protofrankia symbiont of Coriaria myrtifolia | reverse complement strand
ACCCCGCATGGGTCAGCGTATGCGGTAGCGCCTGGCTGGACGCCTGCCGCGGCTGGCCAGGCCGCCCTGCGGAGCCGAGCGGGCGGGTTGCCGGGGTCGCGGCGAACCAGCTTCCGGTGTGCCAACCCGTGGCCTTCCCGCCGTCCCCAGAGGGCCGGATGGCGACGGGGACGTGCCGACACGTAGATCGCGTTCGTACACGCCGGCGAGGACACTGCTTACCCGTGCCTGCGTGGAGCCACGGGTAAGCGTCAGGCGGGCCAGCCTGGCGTCCACTGTGACGCCGCTGCCGCTGCGAGCACTGGGACCCTCCACGCGCGCCGCGGAAACGATGGCGGTTTTTCCAGCGCTTTTCCCGGCGCTGAGCGAGCTGGCGACCGAGATCGCGTGACTGATCGGGATGGCGTACCCGGCCCGCAGCCCGGCCGGTAGGTACTCGTTGAACGCGGTCGCCGCCGTGTCCATCCCGATGACCTCACCGGCCGAGCTGACCAGCGGGCCGCCGGAGAACCCGGGTCTGATGGCGACATCGGTTTTGATCAGCCCGGAGAGGTCCTCGGGGTTGCCGCCGTCGGAGTCGGTCGCGGTGATGCTCTGGTTGAGCGCGGTGATCCTGCCGGAGACGACCTCGGGTGCCCCGCCTTCGGCATTGCCGATGGCGGCGACGGAGTCACTGACCCCGACCCTCGAGGAGTCACCGATCGGAACCGCGGCAAGCCCGGAGGCGCCCTGCAACCGCAGGACCGCGACATCGTCAGCCATGTCCGTCCCGACGACCGACGCCTGGTAGGAACGGCCGCTGCTGGTGACGGTGACGGTGATGGCGTCGGCGTTCGCGATGACGTGGTTGTTGGTGAGCACTTCACCGGAGGCGTTCAGCACCATACCGGTGCCCGCCGCGGAGGCGTTCTGCGAGGTGATCCTGGAAAAAACTCTCACCACTCCGGGAAGTACCCGGTCGGTGGCCGCCGACAGCTGCGCGGGAACGGGGCTGCCAGCGGCGGTAAAAGCATCCGGAATGGTGAAGGTCTGAAGCGCCCGGGTGGCGGCCGGCGCGTTTACACCACCGCCCGGAGCAGCAGTTCCAGTATCGGTGCCGATGACGCCGGAGGCCGGGCTGACGGCCCCGGCCACTATTACCGCGCAGCCGGCGACAGCGCTGCGCAGCCGCGGTCTCCGCCGGGCGGGACGTGATACGGATCGCCAGGGCTTTTCGCCCGTTACCGCTCCGGGAACTGTTTGCTGTGCTCCGCCGGTGCCGAGGCTTTCCTGGCCGGTTGTGACCTCACCCACTGTGACCTTCACCTACCCTGAGTCTGCTCTGTTGGGCGACGTCCGTTGATCTAAGACAATCGCGTGGCAAACCTCGGGTAATCACGATCGCCGCGATGCGGGGCACATCACGCCCGGGACACACCGGGCCCGGATTCGGTATCCGTCACATTCACCGGAAACCGGTTGCGGATTATGCGCGGGAGTCGGGGCCTCGATTACGTGCCCGCCGGCCATCCTCGTTCGGGTGGCGAAAGGCGACCTGATCGAGGCCGGGCACCGGGCACCGGGTGCGGGGCAGGGGCTCAGGGCAGGTCGGTTCCGGTTCCTGTTCCTGGCCGGTCGAAGAGGAAGATTTCCTCGATGGCCAGGCCGAAGATGTCGGCGAGGGTGAATGCCAGGGGAAGGCTGGGGTCGTACCGTCCGGTCTCGATCGCGTTGATGGTCTGCCGGGACACCCGGCATCGGTCGGCCAGGTCGGCCTGGCTCCACCGGCGTTCCGCCCGCAGCACGCGCAGCCGGTTCTTCATCGGCGCAGACGGGTACGCAGGTCCGCGATCAGGAGCCACATCGCCACGCCACCAATGGTGATCGCCTGAACGAGCTGGCGTAGCTGGACGATGTCGGCGGCGTCGAGCAGGGCGGCTATCTGCAGCCCTACCATCACCGCGGCAAAGGCGATCGCCATGCTCTCCAGCTGGATCTTGCGCTGGTACTCGTCGGCGCGGCGGAAGGCTCGCAGCAGCACCCATGCCACGGCGAGCGTGAACGCGCCGCTGATGCCGAGCCAGCAGGCCTTCTGGGCGGCGCTCTGGTCGGGACTGCTGCCCAGGGCCAGTGCGATCCCACCGAGGGTGGCGACGGGCAGACCGTCCAGGAAGATCTCCCTGCGTGCGGCGCGTGTCATGTTGTCCTGCCGTATTTTATCGATCATGCTCCTAATGTAAAGCCTACTTTCCATTGAGACAAGCCTTATTGTCATGGGCGGTCCGCTGTGTCGATCATTCCGCCTGTCGGATGCGAGACTGCTGCCCGTGATGGAGCTGGACGGTGCGCCGCCCAACGTTAATGATCTTGTCGTGTTGGCGCTGACGAACTACGGCCACTTCACGACCATGCGGGTCGAGTGCCAGCGGGTGCGCGGGCTGTCGCTGCACCTGAAGCGGCTGGCCCACGACTGCAGGCTGCTCTTCGACGCCGAACTGGACGTCGAGCGGGTCCGTCATCTTGCCCGCCGGGCAACGCGTCCCATCGGCGCGGGCTCCTGCGTGCTCCGGATAACCGTCTTCGACCCGGCGCTCGAGGTGGGGCATCCGAGCGTGCGGGCGCAGCCGCGCGTCCTGGTGAACACCAGGCCGGCGCCCGCCGCGCCGTTGCCGCCGCTGCGCGTCCGCTCGGTCGCTTACCGCCGGAACATGCCGGCGGTCAAACACGTGGGCCTTTTCGACGCGCTGCGCCACCGCCGTGCCGCGCAGCTCAACGGTTTCGACGACGTCCTCTTCACCGAGGCCGCCCCCGGCATCGCCTCTCCCGCCTCGAAGGGCCTGGCCCCGGAGAGCGTGCTGTCAGAGGGTCTGGCGTCAGAGGGTCTGACATCGGGGGGTGTGGTCTCGGAGAGCCGGGCCGCTCCGAAGGGGCTGGCCTCGCGGAGCCGGGCCGCACAGAGCCGGGTCTCGGAAAGCTCGGCCCTGAAGGGCTCTGGTCCGCGGAGTTCGGGCCCGGGGAGCATCGCCTCGGGGGGCGGCAACCCGACGGATCTCGTCTCGGAGGGTGCCACCTGGAACGTCGGCTGCTTCGACGGCGACCACGTGATCTGGCCTGCCGCGGACTGCCTGCGCGGCGTGACCATGCAGCTGCTCCAACGGACGCACGAAGGCACGATCATCGCACCGGTCGACTGGCTGGGACTGGTCGGTATGCAGGCCGCGTTCGCCACCAACGCGGCCGTCGGCGTACGCGCGATCGCTGCGGTCGACGACCGGGAACTGGCAGCCGATCACCCGATCGTCGAAACCCTCCGCCGGGAATACCTCAGCATCCCCGGCGAACCGTTGTAGAGCCGCCATGACGTTCCGCAACGCCGGCCAGGCGACGCGGGGAGCCTCATTCCGAAAGCGGTGAACCGGAAAGCGGCGAAATGGTAGCGGTGGAGCGTCCCGCGGCCCCGTACGTACCCGTACCGCTATTCGGAGGCGGCTCGTCGCAACGAGTTCTTCCGGCTCTGGATGACCTCGTCGACGAGGCCGTACTCGACCGCCTCGTTCGCGTCGAGGATCTTGTCGCGTTCGACGTCCCGGCGGATCTGGTCGGGGCTCCGGTTGGTGTGCCGGGCGAGGATCGTCTCCAGCAGATCCCGCATCCGCAGGATCTCCCGGGCGTGGATCTCCAGGTCGCTCGACTGCCCCTGGCTCTGGCTGGACGGCTGGTCGAGCAGTATCCGGCTGTTGCTGAGAGCGAACCGCTTGCCGGGTGTCCCGGCCGCGAGCAGGACGGCCGCCCCGGAGACGGCCTGCCCGAGGCAGAGGGTCTGGATGTCGGGCCGGACGAACTGCAGCGTGTCGTAGATCGCCATCAGCGCGGTGAACGAGCCGCCCGGGGAATTGATGTAGAGCGAGATGTCGCGGTCGGCGTCCTCGCCCTCAAGGTAGAGTAGCTGCGCCATGATGTCGTTCGCGGAAACGTCGTCGATCTGCGTGCCAAGGAAGATGATGCGTTCCTTCAGCAGCTTGGAGTAGGGGTCCATCCCGTATTCGCCGCGGGAGGTGCGTTCGATGATGTTGGGCAGGACGTAACGGTTCACAGCGGTGCGTGTCATGTGCTTCTCTCTCGGTTCTCTCGGTTCGGCCGGGTGGTGCGCGACCGCGGTGGCCGGCAGGGGCGCACCCGTGCGGTCAGGGTCGGGACGGGTGGTTGAGCATATGGGCGGGCTGTCATCCACCGCCGAAGAAGGCCCGCCACTGTTCGACGGAACGGGGGCGGAACACCGCGTTGCCGCTACGTACCGTCGACATCGGCGCGCTGGGCTGCGCCGAGTAGAAGTGACCGGGGTAGACGACGGTGTCGTCGGGCAGCGCGGCCAGCTGCTGCAGGCTCGCGTACATGGCGTCGGGGTCACCGCCGGGGAAGTCGGTGCGTCCGCAGCCTTCCAGGAAGAGCGTGTCACCGGCGACCAGCCGGCCGTCCACCAGGAAGCACTGGCTGCCCGGGGTGTGCCCGGGGGTGTGCAGCAGGCGGACGGGCACGGCGCCGACGTCGAGCACGTCGTCGTGGTCGTGGCCGACGAGGTCGGTGGTGGACACACCGGTGGTGCGCCACACCCACTCGCGCTCGTCCCGCTGCACATGCACCGGAACCTGGACGCGGGCGAGCAGCTCCGGCAGGCCCGGCAGGACGAAACCGAACATCTCGCCGCCGACATGATCGGGGTGGTGATGGGTGACCAGGGCACCGGTCAGTCGCATCCCGTCGTCAGCCAGCACCGAGAGAAGATCGTCGACCGCGTACGCCGGGTCGATCACCACCGCCTCCCGGGTCTCCCAGTCCCCGATCAGGTAGGTAAAGTTGACCATCTGGGTTGCCACCGGGTTGCCGACGGCATAGTCCCGTCCGGACAGCAACTGACGAAAGTACAGACGGTTGACCATTGGCCCAGACTACGGCCGGGGCTGGCGCGACGGCGGTCGGCCGGAACCATCATGCCAGAATTCGCCGATCAGCGGATCCTGCGATCGGCGGCGGGACACGGCGGCCAGGGGCGGTGGGAACCGGCCTCTGCCACGTCCACGCGGTGCGGGTGCCCGGTGGCGAAGAACGGGCCTGGCCTGGAAACCGTAACGGACCTGGCCGGGGAACCGTTCTGTCACGTCCCGGTGGGGAGGGCGCCCCCGGTGATCCAGGCGGCGGTTGCGGAGCCGATGATGCCGCTGCTTTTGATCCAGGCGAAATGGTCGTTGACGATCACCCCGGAGCCGTCCTCGACGTGCCAGCGGGTGACCTGGGCGCCGCGCATCCTGCCGCACAGGAAGTCGACGTTGGGACGCGGGCCGAGCGGGTCGCCCGCTATCGAGATCACCAGTACCGGCAGGTCGAACGTGCGCAGCGCCTCGTTGTAGTCCCGCCCGCTGCCGCGGGGCTGGTAGCGGCCGTTGCGGATGTGCCGGGCCCAGTCGGTCATCACACCGCCGGCCATCGGCGCGGGGATCACCATGCCGCCCGGCCAGTACCCACGGATCCGGGACACCAGGCCGATGATCTGCCCCTGCCAGAGCGCGACGAGCCGGCGCCGGGGGGCGAAGGACCGCCAGTAGACGCTGCTGGTCGCGATCACGCAGGCACCGGCGATCTCCTTCGATGCCGAAGCCGTGTACAGCAGCGCGAGCTGGCCGCCGAGGCTGTGCCCGAACAGGTACACCGGCGCCTGCGGCAGGCGCGCCCGCAGCGCCGCGAGAACCGTCGGAAGATCCACTTCCAGCAGCTCGCGGTAGCCGAAGTTGGGCTGCTCGCGCAGGCTCGGTGTGCTTTCCCCCTGGGCCCGCAGATCGCAGGTGGCGGCGGACAGGCCGGCGGTGAACAGCGCCTTCGCCAACGGCCGGTAGAACTTCGCCTTCATCCCCATGGCCGGCAGGATCAGCACGACCGGGGCGGTCGGGTCGTCATGCTCGAGCAGCCGAATCACAAAGGTCACGTTGTCGTCGGTCGTGACGTGAATCGCTTCCGGAGCTGCCAGCTCCGACGGCTGTACGGCCGGGCCATCGGTGGCGGCGTTACGGTCGGTCCCACGTACGGACATGTAAGCCTCTCATCGGAGTGGAATCGGCCATTCCGCCGCGGCTGGCTGCCGACGGCAGGTCAGGCTGCCAACGACAGTCAGGATGTGCCGGGATTCCGACCGGACGAGACGCCGCTGTGACCTGTGATCAGGTGCTTCGTCCCGCGCGGGTTCACGTCCTGCACGGTAGGCGACCGCGGTCGGGGGCCACAACCGGACGGGCGGAAACCGACGGCACGATTGCCAGAACCGATGACGCGATTGCCACCACGCACCACCGGCATCCAGCGCGGTCAGGCCCCACCTCCGGTGAAAACGGCCGCTTCAGGAGGCCTGACACCCAGGCCACCCAGCCGTAGGCGGAAACCGCTGTCGGAACGACGGAAGTCGCCTACATGGTGGGCCGCTCGAAGGAGGAGCGTCCGACGAGCCTTATGGGCGATTTTCGGAATAGGATCAAGAACTGTGGAGACAGGCGGGCATTGCTGTCCGTCGCACCGTTTCTCGGTCGGCCGGGTGCAGGGCGCGCAGCAGGGCCTCGCCCTGGACATGGCGGGACGCGAGGCTGACAGCGGCGTCGGGCACGACGACGTCGAAGCCGTGTGTGGCGTTCGGGTAGATGTGCAGCTCCACCGGCACGTCGGCCTGCGCGAGCCGGGTGGCGAACGTCAGCGCCTCGTCCCGGGCCAGCTCGAGATCGCCGAGGATCAGCGCGGTCGGCGGCAGCCCGGCGAGGTCCGTGGCACGGGCCGGCGCGGCGTAGGCCGGCACGTCCGCGGCGCCGGCCACCGGGCCGAGATAGCTGCGCCAGCCCCGCTGGGAGCCGGCCCGGTTCCAGGTGCGCGGGTCGGTGATGGCCTGGCTGGAGACCGTGGTGTGCCGGTCGTCGAGCACGGGCGCGTGCAGCAGCAGGGACGGCAGGGGCTCCTGCCGGTCGCGCAGGTACAGCGCCAGCCCGGCCGCGATGGCGGCGCCCGAGCTGGAGCCGATGATGGCCGACCGGGTCGGGTCGACGCCGATTTCCGCGGCCCCTGTACCGACTCTCCTGCCGGCTCCTTCGCCGGCCTCCTCGTCGGGGCCGCCCGTCAGCCAGCTCCACACGGCGTGGGCGTCATGCAGCGCCGCCGGGTAGGGGAACTGGGGGGCCAGCCGGTAGCCGACCGAGACGACCACCGCCCGGGAGGCCGTGGCATACCACACGCAGTGCTGGTCGAACTGCTCAAGCTCACCCAGCGTGAAACCGCCGCCGTGGACGAAGAGCACCACCGGCGCCTCGGCATCGGCCTCGGCAGGACGGTAGACCCGTACCGGCACGTCCCGCGCGTCCGGGCCGTTGGTAATCTTGACGTGCGTGTCGGTTGCCCGGACGCGGTCCGCCGCTGGGTGCAGCCGGCTCAGCCGGGGGCGGCTGGGCGGGTTCACGAGATAGTCGCGCAGCTGCGGGTCGACCCGGTCCTCCAACGGTACGGGCGCCACGACGCCTTCCTCACCATGTCGAGCTTCACTGTGTCGCGCTGCACCGTGACGAGCTGTACTGCGGTGAGCTGTACCGCGGTGAGCTGTACCGCGGTGGAGCTCCACCGCGGCGAGCCCCGCCAGCGGAGCGCAACTTTGACTCCACGGACACTATATTGAACGTTCGGGTTCATTCAAGTTGCCGCGCGGAACTGTCGATCGATATGGTCACACGATGGCACCGTCCGCTACCGTCCATCACGGTCGGATCGACAAGCGTGTCGCGATCCTCGACGCCGCGCTGCGCGTGTTCACCCGCGACGGGTACGGCCTGGCTCGGGTGGAGGCGATCGCGGAGCTGGCGGGAGTCGCCAAGCCCACCGTCTACAACCACTTCGGTGACAAGGAAACGCTCTTCCGCACGGTCATCCTCGACGGCGCCCGGCGCGCCGGCGACAGGATGGTAGCCGCGCTCGACACCCTGTCCGACGACGGCGCCGACCTCGCCGGTGACCTCTCCCGGGTGGCCCGCGAGGTCATCGACTGTCAGCTCACCGGGGAGGGCTGGATCCTCCAGCGGCTGATGTATGCCGAGGCCGGCCGGTTCCCCGACCTCTTCGACGAGGCACTCGCGTACGGAGGGTCACGGGTCCGCGGTGCCCTCGCCGGCCGCCTCGCCCGCCTGTCCAACCGCGGCCACCTCGACCTCGACGAGCCCGACACCGCCGCCGCGCACTTCCTCGCCCTTGTCTCGGGAGACCTCCCCGAACTCTCCGCGCTCGGCACCAGAGAGGTCGCCGACGCCGAGCTGCGCGCGGCCATCGCCGCCGGCGTCAACACCTTCCTTCGCGCCTTCGCCCCCGCCCGCCCGCCGAACCGCCCACCACAACCTCCGACACGGTGCGACACGAGGTCGCACGAGAATGAGCGAACTATCCAGTAAGGAGGGTCGGATAATACCGAGAGGATGGTTCCGGGCCAGTGCTCAAAGGGCCCGTCCCTGCTCCGACGTGCGTCGCTGGTGACGGCGGGGTGCGAAGCTCGGAGAAAAAGCCCAAGAATCCTCGTTCCGTCCGGGGATTACAGGCAAAGGGGAAGACCGGACGGGTGAACGCGAGTGAACCCCTGATGATGCTTCGTGAAGGTTCGCTCCGCAGGCGGGTGGTAGCAGCGGGGTACAGGACTGGCCGATGAGAAGCGGCAGGCGTCGGTTGAAGACGTGTCGTCAGCCGAGAGGGCACCGCCGTCCCGGAGTAGAAGGGGCACCCACCCCGGTCGTGTCTCATTCGCGTGGAACGTGGAAACCCCGTCGGAGTCCGGCCCGGCAACGGGCCGGTGGGCCGACCGCGGGCGTTCGTGGATGTGGTGACGATGGGGGCGGGTAATCTTTTGGAGAATTTTCTCGTGATCTACTG
>NZ_CAAAFS010000198.1:0-20385 GCF_900634755.1 Protofrankia symbiont of Coriaria myrtifolia | reverse complement strand
GTGCGTCGCGGGGGTGGCCCGCTCGGGGTGGGGCGGGTATTGGGTTGTACGTGACATGTTTCACATGCGGGGTGTCGACTATTCGGTGCCGCTCGGATTCTCTTCTTGTACCGTTTTCTGCCGGAGCACGCTTTGTGTCCAGATGTGACCTGTAGGTGTCCGGTGTCGGCAAGGGAGCCCGCTGCGATGTTCATGATCGGGAGGCGCTCGTTATTGTCGTTCGCCGTGCTGGCTGCCGCGCTGGGCAGCCTGACCGGGCTGTTCGCCTGCGCCACCCCGAGGGCCCAGCCCGGTCGTGCGGGATCGGACCCCTGTACCTCACCGGGTGTCACCGACAGTGAGGTCAAGATTGGCCTGCTGTTCGACGACAGCGGGCCGACGTCGGCCGCCTATCGTACGTTCCGGGCCGGTGTCGAGGCGCGTCTCGGAGTGACCAACGCCGCGGGCGGCGTCCACGGTAGGAAGGTCGTGTATGCCTGGCGGGACGACGCCGGTTCTCCCGACGGGAACCGCGCCGGTGCTCGCGAACTCGTTCAGAACGAAGGGGTCTTCGGCATTCTGGAAACAGCGGGGGTGGTGGTCGGCTCCGCGCAGTATCTCGACGATCTCGAAGTCCCGGTCGTCGGGCTGGCCGGCGACGTCGACTGGAACAACCACGGCAACATGTTCTCCTGGCACTACTATTCGGCCACGCAGGGATCCTCCAGCGTCTGGGGGGATTTCGTCCGTAGCCAGGGCGGTACCCGCGCTCTGGTAGTGAACACCGAGCTGAGCGACGCCACGGAGATCTTCTATCAGAAGCTCAGAACAAGCCTGCAGGCGGCCGGTATCCGCGTCGAGGCGAACTTCACCGTGACCGCCAAGACAACCAGTTTCGGGGCACTGGCCGCGCAGATGAAGGCGGCGCGCCTCAACACCCTGGCCGGCATCGTCCTCCGGACATCCTCGCCCAGATTCTTCCGGCGGTCCGCGCCGCCGGTGTCAACCTCAAAGCGGTGATCGCTCCGTTCGGCTACGACCCGGCGTTGCTCAAGCAGCTCGGCCCGACCCTCGCCGGCACCGTCATCTACATCACTTTCGTCCCGTTCGAGGTGAACAGCCCCGCGCACCAGCGGATCATCGACGCGATGACGCGCTACGCCCCGCAGGTGCAGTCACCCGTCCAGGACAGCGCGGTCTTCGGCTGGCTGTCCGCCGACATGTTCCTGCGCGGCCTGGAGGCCGCCGGCCCCTGCCCGACCCGCCCGGGGTTCATCCAGGGGCTGCGCGGCGTGCGCGCCTACGACGGCGGCGGCCTGCTGCCCGCCCCGATCGACCTCGCGACGAACCGCGGGAAGGCCGCCAACTGCTACGACTTCGTCCGTGTCAGTGACGACGGCAGCCGCTTCCTGCCGCTGGACCCGGTGGTGCGCTGCGGCCTCCCCATCAGCGACACCCCCGTCAGCTGACGTCCTCCCGTCGCGCCCGTGCCTCGGCGTCGGGCCGCTGCGCCGGACGACCGGCACCGGGCCACGGGGGATGCGGCGCGGACAGCCAGTCGCACCACGCGCCGAGGCCGGCGCCGGTACGGGCGCTGATCTCCAGGCTGGTCGCGCCGGGATTGACATCGGTGAGGTTACGGCGGAAGAGCTCGAGATCGAAGTCCAGGTAGGGCAGCAGATCCACCTTGTTGATCAGGATGAGGTCGGCGGACCGGAACATGATCGGGTATTTCAGCGGTTTCTCCTCGCCCTCGGTGACCGAGAAGATCATCGCGCGCCGGTGCTCGCCGACGTCGAACTCGGCCGGGCAGACCAGGTTGCCGACGTTCTCGATGACGACAAGATCGAGAAGGTCCAGCGGCAGGCGCCCGATCGCCGAACGGACCATGGCGGCGTCCAGGTGGCACTCGCCGCCGAAGCCCTGACCGGTGTTGACCAGCGACACCACGGCGCCGAGCCCGTCGAGCCGGTCGGCGTCGATGCTGGTCTCGATGTCGCCCTCGATCACCCCGACCCGCAGCGTGGGGCACAGCCGGCGGAGGGTCTCCCGCAGCAGAGCCGTCTTGCCGGCGCCCGGCGCGGACATCAGGTTGACGACGTGTGCCCCGGCGGCGTCGAAGTCGTGGCGGTTCGCGGCGGCGAGCCGGTCGTTCTCGCCGAGGATCGCGGCCAGCACCTCGACACGCCGCGTCCCGGTCTCGTAGCCGGAATGATCTCCTATGCGCTCGTCCTGGCCGTGATGGTGATCGTTACGATGGTGATCGTGACTGTGGTGGTCGTCGTGCGTGCTGCCGTCGGTGTGCCAGTGGAATCGGCCCATGGTGATCCTCCTCCGGCCCGCGCCGCCGACCGAAGCCGCCGACCGTGAAACTCGTTGATCGAAGGTGTCGATCGAACCAGCCCGCGGCCGTTCACACCTCCTCGAGCTCCAGGGAAGTGATCAGAAACTCCTCGCCCCGCAGCACCGACACCTCGTGGCCGCCGCACTGCCCGCAGAGCATGACCGGCGCGCTCAGCGTCCAGGTGTGACCGCAGCCGACGCAGCGGACCCGCGCCGGCACGCTTTCGACCCGCAGCCGCGAGCCGTCCAGCGTGCTGCCCTGGATGACCAGCGACCAGCAGTGGACGAGGGTGTCCGGCACGATCTGCCGTAGCTGCCCGATCCGTACGTTCACGGTCCGTACCGGACGGTCACCGGCGTGCTCGACGACGATGCCGGCGATGGCGTGGCAGATCGACAGCTCGTGCACGGTGCGCTCCCTCCGCGGCTGCGCCCGGCCCGCCGGACGCGTCCGCCCCAGTTTTGATCATCTGGATCGCGCCCGCCGGTGGGCCCGGCGGCGCGGCGGGCGTGAGGTCGGCAACTTCACGATCAACGCGATGGTCCTGGCGCGCGGCGGATAGAAGATCGACATGGGACGGCTGGACGGGACGGCTGGAACGGATGGAGGCGCCCGGTGACGCAGCTCCCCGCGGGACCCGTCGGCGGCGGCACACCGGCTCGCCACGAACTGCTGCTGGTGGGCTGCGGCAACATCCTGCGTCGGGACGACGGCGTCGGGCCGGTCCTCATCCGGCACCTGTGGGAGCGAGGCATCCCCGACGGGGTGCGGGTCGTCGACGGCGGCACCGCCGGGATGGACGTGGCGTTCCGGATTCGTGCGGCCCGCCGGGTGGTCATCGTCGACGCCGCCCGCACCGGCGCGCGGCCGGGCACGATCTACCGTGTACCCGGCCCGGAGCTGGCCGATCTCCCGCCGCTGGCCGGCCTGCACAGCCACGCCTTCCGCTGGGACCACGCGCTGGCGCTCGCCACCTGGCTGGACGCGCACTGGCCGGACGAGCGGACGCCCGGCCCGCCACCGGCCCGGGAAGGTCAGCCGGCCCAGGAAGGCCGCGCGGCCTGGGAGGATCAGACGAGCGGCCGGTCACCGTTCGGGGAAGGGCGGGAAGGCAGCCCACCGCCGGTCGGGGAGGGGCGGACAGCCGGCCCGGTACCGGTGGCAGGCCGGCTCGGTTCGGCGGCGGCGAGCCGTCCTGACGAGGTCACGGTGTTCCTCATCGAGGCCGAGTGCGTCGACGCGGGCTGGGAGCTGTCCGCGGCGGTGCGCCAGGCCATGTGGGAGGTCATCGGCCTGATCGAACGGGACTTCCTGGCCGGGTTTCGCAGCCCGCGGACGGCGGACACGCGCCCGGGGTCCGGCCCGGCCGCCCGTGAGCATGGCAGGGGTGGCCGCAGGGCTGCCGCTGCCGCGCGTCCGGGGCCGTCCGTATGACGGCCGAAGGCGTCTGCCCGGTCGTCATCGGTCATGCGCGTGCTGGGGAGCATGGCCATCCCGGTGCTGTGTGGCGGCGGCGGGTGCGGGTCGAAGGCGTCGTGCAGGGGGTGGGGTTCCGGCCGTTCGTCCACCGGCTGGCCACCGCCCTCGGCGTCGACGGTTTCGTGGGCAACGACAGCGGCTCGGTGTTCATCGAGGTCCAGGGCAGCCCCGCGACGGTCGCGCAGTTCCTGCGGCGGCTGCGCGGTGACGCGCCAGCACCGGCGCGGGTCACCACCGTGCGGGTGGACGACGCCCCGCCGGTGACCGAAGAGGCCGGCTTCCGCATCGTGGCCAGCCGCGATGGCGGCGAGGGTGTTCGCGCCACCCACACCGTCGGCGCCGTTGTCCCCCCGGACACGGCGGTGTGTGACGACTGCGTACGCGAGCTGTTCGACCCGGCCGACCGCCGCTACCGTCATCCGTTCATCACCTGCACCGCCTGCGGCCCCCGGTTCACCATCATCCGGTCGCTGCCCTACGACCGGGCGGCCACCACCATGGCGGGCTTCCCGATGTGCTCGGCCTGCGCGGCCGAGTACCACGACCCGGCCGACCGCCGCTTCCACGCCCAGCCGGTGTGCTGCCCGGACTGCGGGCCGCGGCTGTCCTTCGTCCCCTTCACGCCCCTCGCATGCTCTGCCCCTGCCGTGGCCGATGGTCATCACAGCGTGACCGGGTTGTGGGACGCCGCTGAACTGGAGGCCGCCAGGCCGGCGGCGTCCTGCTCCGAGGCGATCGGAGCCGAGGCGATCGGAGCCGGGGTGCCGGGGGCGGCTGAGACGCCAGAGGTGGAGAAGACCGGGTCGGACGGGGCGCTGGCCGCGGCCCAGCAGGCGCTGGCCGATGGTCGCGTCGTCGCGGTGAAGGGGATCGGCGGCTACCACCTGGCCTGCCGGGCCGACAGCCCGGTGGCGGTGCAGCTGCTGCGCGAGCGCAAGGCGCGGGTGGGCAAGGCGTTCGCGGTGATGGTCCGGGATCTTGACGTGGCCCGGCGGCTCGCCGAGATCGGCCCGGCCGAGGCCGCGGTGCTGCGTGGCCCGGCCCGGCCGATCGTGCTGCTGCGGCGCCGGGCGGACGCTCCCGTCGCCGCGGACGTAGCGCCGGGCAACCCGCTGATCGGCCTGCTGCTGCCCTACTCGCCCCTGCACCACCTGCTGTTCGCCCAGGTGCCCGGCGCGGCCGTCGCGCCCCCGGCGTGCGTCGTGCTGACCAGCGCCAACCTGGCAGACGAGCCGATCTGCTTCGACGACACCGACGCCCGCGGCCGGCTGCCGGCGCTGGCCGACGCGATGCTCACCCACGACCGTCCGATCCTGCTGCCCTGCGACGACTCGGTGGTCCGCGTCGTCGACGGCCGCGAACTGCCGATCCGCCGCTCCCGCGGCCACACGCCCCTGCTGGTCGAGTTCGGCCGGACAGCGCCCGTGGGCAGCCGAAGTCGACCGGCGTCCGCGGGCAGGGTTGGGCGGGTGGCGGACCAGGATGGTTCGCGTCGGCCGGTCGAGGTGGTCCTGGCCGTTGGCGGGGAGCTGAAGAACACCTTTTGTGTCACCGACGGTGAGCGTACGTTCTGCTCGGCGCACGTCGGTGACATGGGCGGTCTGGCGACGCTGCGCGCCTTCGAGCAGTCGGTCGAGCAGCTCACCGCCGTGTACGCCATGCGCCCGGCACGGCTGGTCGCCGACGCCCACCCGGGATATTCGACCCGCCGCTGGGCCGAGCGCCACGCCGGTGACCGGCCACCGCTGCTCGTCCAACATCATCATGCGCATGTGGTCTCCCTGCTCGCCGAGCACGGCAGGCTGGGCGAACCGATCATCGGAGTGGCCTTCGACGGCACCGGCTACGGCATCGGCGGCACCGACAGCGCGGTCCCGAGCGGCGCGGGCCGGGACGGCGTACCCCGGGGTGGCGAGGTCCGGGGTGGCGAGGTCTGGGGCGGTGAGGTGCTGCTGCTCGGTGCGGACAGCCACCGCTTCACCCGCGTCGGCCATCTGCGCGCGGTGCCGCTGCCCGGCGGGGACACGGCCGTGCGCAACCCGTGCCGGATGGCGCTGTCCCACCTGGCCGCCGTCGGCATCCCGTGGGCGCCGGACCTGCCCGCGGTGGCCGCCTGCCGGCCCGCCGAACTGGCCGCGGTGCGCTCCCAGCTCGACAGTGGCATCGGCTGCGTCCCCTGCACCAGCATGGGACGCCTCTTCGACGCGGTGTCCGCCCTGCTGGGCATCTGCCACCGCGTCGAGTACGAGGGCCAGGCCGCGATCGCCCTCGAAGCGGCCGCGCTTGAGGCGGTCACCGTCCCGGCCGCGGGGATGCCGGAGGTGCCCGGGATATCGGGGCTGGCGGCGGCGCCACGGCTGGCGGTCGGCGCGGACGGTGTGCTCGACCCGGCGCCGCTGCTGCGCGCGCTGGTGGCCGGGCTGCGCGACGGCGTGCCGGTGGCGGTGCTGGCCGCGGCGTTCCACGAGGCGGTGGCCGACGCGGTCGCCGAGGTGGTGACCCGGGTCGGCCGGCAGCGAGGGGTGTCGCTGGCCGGCCTGACCGGCGGGGTGTTCCAGAACGTGCTGTTGCTGCGCGCCTGCCAGGAGCGGCTGCGCACCGCCGGATTCGACACGCTCGTCCACCACCTGGTGCCACCCAACGACGGCGGGCTCGCGCTCGGGCAGGCCGCGGTCGCGGTGCTGCGCCTGCGCGCCGGGGATGATGAGGAGAGGTGACCATGTGCCTGGGGATTCCGGGCCGGATCGTCGAGGTCTGGGACGAGAGCGGGACCAGGATGGCCCACGTCGCCTTTCCCGGTGAGACGCGGAAGGTGTGCCTGGCGTATCTGCCGGATCTCGCGGTCGACGACTACACCATGGTGCACGCCGGTTTCGCCCTGACCCGGCTCGACCGGCAGTCGGCACTGCACACGCTGGACGTGATGCGCGAATACGAGCTGATCGACGACACCGCGGCAGGCCACCTGACGGAAGTCGGGGAAATCGAGGAAAGAGAAGAGGAAAGAAAAGCCGAAGCAAAAAGAGGATTCCGGGAGACCGCGGAGACCGCGGAGGCCAGGAGATCCGGGGAAGCCTGGGAAACCGGGGGAGTCGGGAAAACCGGGGGAATGCGATGAGCGCGGTGGCGGTCACTGGTGACGACGATGCTGTGACAGGCCATCCCCGGAAGGCGCGGCAGGAGCCGGCGAACGTTCCAGAGGCGACCGCCGGCGCTGTCGGCGGCGTGGACGGCACCGACGACGGTGGGCTGACCGAGGATCTTGCGGCTGATCTCGCGGGGGCCTCGCTCGCGCTGGCCCGACGTTTTGCCGGCGGTGCCACCCTGTGGTGTCTGTCGCCGGCGTGGGGGCCGCACGCACACCATGTCGCGGTCGAGTTCGTCCACCCGACTGTCGTCGGCAAGCCGGCGCTGCCCGCGGTGGCCGTGACCGGCCCGGATCCCGTCGCCATGATCCGGCTGGCGGCCCGGCCCGGTGACGTCGTCCTTGCCGTGGCCGCCGCCGATGACCCGGTGGTGCGTGCCGTGCTGCGCCGGGCGCCGGCCTGGGAGACGGGCACGATATGGATCGGTAGCGGTCCGCGTCCGCCGGCCGGTACGGCTGATCATGTGCTGTGGCTGGACGACCCGGATCCGCTGCTGCCGGCCACCGGCCGGCTTGTGCTCCTCTACCACCTGCTGTGGGAACTGACCCACGTCTGCCTCGAGCACACCGCCGTGCTCCACCCGTCCGCGCGGGAGCAGACCGGCGGGACGTGTGTCACCTGCGGTGACGAAGGCCGCCTCGGCGAAGTGGTCACGCCCCGGGGAGCGGCCGACGGACGGGCACTGGTGCGTACCGCCACGGGGATGGAGCTCGTCAGCACCCTGCTGGTCGATCCGGTGGCCACGGGTGATCTGGTGCTGGTCCATGCCGCGACGGCGATCACCCGTCTCGACCAGGACGGTGAGTGATGGCCACCGAGCACACCGCGTTCCTGTACCCGTTCCTCGACCCCCAAGAGGACAACGGCGACGACCGGGACAGCAGCCCCCGGGCCGGCGCTGACCGGGACGACCGCGCCCGGCGCGACGGCGGCCACCGGAGGAGCGGCCAGCGGGATGACGGCCAGGACACCGGCGGCCGGGATGCCCGCGGCCGGAAGGAAGGCCGCGGGGACACCGGTGGCCGGGGGGACACGCTGGGTGCGTTGCTGGTCGAACTTGCCGACTCGGCGCGGGCGAAGGCCCGGGAGAGCGTGCGACTACAGCGCGCGACGCTGCGGGAGTGCGCCGGGTCGATCGCGGCCACCGCGGCGGAGATGGCACACCGTTTCGCCCGGGGCGGACGTATGTACACCTTCGGTAACGGCGGTAGCGCGACCGACGCCGCCACCCTGGCCGAGCTGTTCTCCCGCCCGCCGCACGGACGCCCGCTGCCGGCCTGGTCGCTGGCCGCGGACCAGGCGGTGGTCACCGCGCTCGGCAACGACGTCGGATTCGAGCGGGTGTTTGCCCGGCAGCTCATCGCGCACGCCGGCCCGAACGACATCGCGGTGGCGCTGTCGACCAGCGGCGACTCGTCCAACCTGCTGGCCGGGCTGGCCGAGGCCGGCCGTCGGGGCGCGCTCACCGTCGGCTTCGCCGGGTACGACGGCGGCCGGTTCGCCGCCGACGGCGTGGTCGACCGCTGCTTCGTCGTCCACTCGCAGAGCGTGCACCGCATCCAGGAGTCGCACGCCCTGCTCGGCCACCACCTGTGGGCCGCGACGCAGCGGCGGATGGCAGACCATCCGGCTGCGCCCCCGATGTCCCCGATGGCGGGGGAGAACGCCCGATGACCGTGGCGGATCGGGCCGGCCGAACGGAGCGAGCAGATCGAACAGATCGTCCGAACCGGAAGGATCACCCCGACCGAGCGGACCGGATGATCCCGGCGGGTCGAACTGGCCGAACAACTGACCGAACAGGCGCGACGAGCAGAACGGGCCGGGTGAGTCAGGCGAATCAGGCGAATCAGGCGGGCCAGGCGAAGTCGGCGGGCCGGGTGGAGGCGGAGAAGGCGGGCCGCGGAGGCGGTACCCGGGGCGGGAACATCCGCGCGGAGGTCATCCAGGAGGGGGCTGCCCACGGGGACGGGGAGGCGGACGAGGCGCTGGTGCCGGCGCGGGTCGAGACGTTCCGACGGCGCCGGCCGCGGGCGCTCGGCGAGGTGGTGACCTCGGCGCACGGGGCCGGCGGGAGCGCGTCGGCGGAACTGATCGAGGCGGTCTTCGTCGATGCCTTCCGCAACCCCGCGCTCGACGCGCTGGGGGACGGCGCGGTCCTGTCGCTGCCGTCGGGGGAGTCGCTGGCCTTCAGCACCGACTCCTTCGTGGTCCGACCGCTGCGTTTCCCCGGCGGCTCCATCGGTGACCTGGCGGTGCACGGCACCGTCAACGACCTGGCGATGACGGGGGCGCGGCCGTTGTGGCTGTCCGCGGCATTCGTGATCGAGGAGGGTTTCCCCGTCGACGAACTGCGCCGCGTCGCCGGGGACATGGCCGAGGCGGCACGGGCCGCCGGGGTGGAGGTGGTGACCGGGGACACCAAGGTCGTCGACACCGGCACCGCCGACGGGCTGATCATCACGACCGCCGGGGTGGGGCTCGTCCCGCCCGGCCGGCAGCTGGCCGCGCGGCGGGTGCGGCCGGGGGACCGGGTGCTGGTGTCCGGCACGATCGGCGAGCACGGGATGGCGGTCATGATCGCCCGCGGCAACCTGGCGATCGACGCCGCCATCCGCTCCGACACCGCGGCGGTCGACGCGCTGGTGGAGGAGTTGCTGGCGGCGGCGCCGTCGACGCGGTGGCTGCGTGATCCCACCCGGGGCGGGGTGGGGACGGCCTGCAACGAGCTGGCCCGGGACAGCGGCCTCGGGGTTCTGCTCGACGAGCGCTCCGTGCCGGTGCGCCCCGACGTGCGCGGCGCCTGCGAGCTGCTCGGCATCGACCCGCTCCACGTTGCCAACGAGGGCAGGTTCCTCGCGGTGGTACCGCCCGAGCAGGCCCCGGCGGCGCTGGCCGCGCTGCGGGAGCATCCGCGGGGCCGGTCGGCCGCGGTCATCGGGGAGATCACCGAGGGGCCGGCCGGGATCGTCGCGATGCGCACCGCCCTGGGCGGCACCCGGATCGTGGACATGCTGGTCGGCGACCCGCTACCCCGCATCTGCTGACCATGCCAACCCGCCCGGCCAGACGGCGACCCGCCCGTCCTGTTCTGATCAAAAGAATGAGTACGGAAGTGGCTGCTGTAGCGACCACTTGTTCCCTCGTTCTCGTGGTGCGACGTTATTTGATCATGAAATTTCTGGTTGCTGCCGGAACGGGTGCGCGTTGCGCGGCCGGCGTTCCGGGGGTGCGAGGCGATCGGGGCCGGTGCCTGCGGTGGCCAGCCGAGCCTCGTGGCGACGTGCGGTGAGGGCGACGTGTGGTGGAAGGCAGAGGCGGGTGTCGCCAGGTGGTGGCATCACGCCGTGGCACGAGGAGGCCGTTGATGTGCCTGGGGATTCCCGGCCGGCTTGTCGAGATCGTCGACGCGGGCCAGCATCTCGCGACGGTCGATGTCAGCGGGGTGCGGCGGACGATCAGCATTCGGCTGGTCGCGGCGGACGGGCCCCAGGTCGGGGACTGGGTGCTGGTGCACGTCGGGTTTGCCCTGGCGGTGATCGACGAGGCCGAGGCGACGCGCACGCTCGAGGCGATGGAGAAGCTGGGCGCGGCCTACCAGGACGAGATCGAGGCGTTCGGATCGTCCGCGATCCCCTGACCGCCGTGCCTGCCGTGGCTGTTTCCGCCGCTGTCGTACAGATCGTTTCGGCTCGCCGGTCGTAACCGTAAGCCGTCACCGCAAGGAGGATCCGTGATGCGCTTCGTCGACGAGTTCCGCGATCCCGCGGCCGCGCGTGCGCTGGTGGCCGCCATCGCGGAGCTGGCCGGGACGGACAGCTACGCGTTCATGGAGGTGTGCGGCGGCCACACCCACACCATCTACCGGCACGGCATCCAGCATCTGCTGCCCGAGTCGGTGGAGCTGGTGCACGGGCCGGGCTGCCCGGTGTGCGTCATACCGATGGGACGGGTCGACGACGCCATCTGGCTGGCCGAGCAGCCGGGGGTCGTCCTCACCTCGTTCGGCGACATGATGCGGGTGCCCGGTGGCCGCGGCAGCCTGCTGGAGGCCAGGGCGCGCGGGGCGGACGTCCGCTTCGTGTACTCCCCGTTGGACGCGCTCGGGGTGGCCCTGGACAACCCGGACCGGCATGTCGTGTTCTTCGCGGTCGGGTTCGAGACCACCGCCCCGTCCACCGCGG
Source organism: Protofrankia symbiont of Coriaria myrtifolia (assembly GCF_900634755.1). Lineage (NCBI taxonomy): Bacteria > Bacillati > Actinomycetota > Actinomycetes > Frankiales > Frankiaceae > Protofrankia > Protofrankia symbiont of Coriaria myrtifolia. The sequence continues at coordinate 9,253 of NZ_CAAAFS010000198.1, read as the reverse complement.
TGACGCTGCTGCGGGCCCGTGAGCTGGGGCTGACCAACTTCAGCGTGTTCTGCAACCACGTCACGATCATCCCGCCGCTGCGGGCGATCCTGCGCTCGCCCGACCTGCGGCTGTCGGGCTTCATCGGCCCGGGGCATGTCTCGACCGTGGTGGGCAGCCGGCCGTACCGCTTCGTCCCCGAGGCGCACGGCAAGCCTGTCGTGGTGGCTGGCTTCGAGCCGCTGGACGTTCTCGCCGCGGTCGCGATGCTGCTCCGGCAGATCCGGCAGGGACGCTGCGAGGTCGAGAACCAGTACGGCCGGGTGGTGCGCGAGGAGGGCAATCCCCAGGCGCTGGCGCTGATGGCGCGGGTGTTCGAGCTGCGGCCCCATTTCGAGTGGCGTGGGCTGGGCTTCATCGCGCAGAGCGCGCTGCGGCTCACCGACGACTTCGCGCGGTTCGACGCCGAGCGGCGGTTCGACATGCCCGGCGTCCGCGTCGCCGACCCCAAGGCGTGCCAGTGCGGGGAGGTCCTCAAGGGCGCCCTCAAACCGTGGGAGTGCAAGGTGTTCGGCACCGCCTGCACACCGCAGACCCCGATCGGCACCTGCATGGTCTCCTCGGAGGGCGCCTGCGCGGCCTACTACACCTTCGGACGGATGGCCCTGCGGTGAGCGTGTCCCGCGACGAGGACGGCGCGCGGATGTTCGCCCGTTACGCTTACGCGCCGAACGAGCTCGGTTACTGCGGCCCGGCCGACGCGCCGCGGACACTGCTGACCGCCGGTGCCGCCGGTGCCGCGGGAGCGGCCGGAGCGATGGGTGCCGCGAGTGCGACCGGCTCCGCTGGAGCCGGCGGAGTCGGCGGAGCTGGTGCCACGGAGGGTGATCTGCGGGCGTTGGCCCGCCGCTTCCACGGAGCATGGCCGTACCTGCGGATTCTGGCCCGGCTCAACGGTATCGACGACCCGCTCGACCGCCGGGTGGTCGAGGCGTACTGGCTCGGCGGCGGCGTGTCGGAGGCGGTCGACCCCCGCGAGTTCGGCGCGGCGCTGCTGGCTGTGATCGGTCCGCAGGCCGGGTGGTACTGGCGGCACCTCACCCCGCGGATTCTTGACGAGGCCGCGCCGAACCACTGCTTCCACGTCTTCGGGGTCTACCCCTGGTCCCGGCTGCTGGACTCGCCGGACCCCACCTGGCCACTGCACGTGCTGGACAGCTGCCGGATTCGGTGGGGGCAGGTGACGGAACGCGATGGCGATCATGTCGTGGTGCGCTCCGCGGGCCTGACCTGGGAGAACGGCCGGCTCGGACTGTCCGGGCCCCGGCCGCTGCGGGCCGCGCTCGTCGCCGGCGGTGTCAGCTTCGCCCCCGACGTGCGACCGGGGGAGTGGGTCGCCCTGCACTGGGACCGGGTCAGCGGCCGGCTCACCGACAGGCAGGCCACGACGCTGCGCCGCGACACAGTGACCCAGCTTGAGCTCACCAACCGCCGCCTGGCCCGGACCCGGGAGGCCGGCCCGGCCGGGGAAGCGCTCACCCGACAGGTGCGGGACGACGCCTGACGGGTGGCGCGGCGGCGCGGCCCATGACATCCGGCCTCCGGCTTCCCTGTAGCCTCTGGCCTCCGGCTTTCAGCCTCTGGCCTCCGGTTTCTGGCCCGCTGTTGCTGCCCGCTGATCGCCGCTGCCCGCCGCTGGCGGTGGGCTGACATGGGCGGTGCGGATCGGTTGACATGATTGGTCCAACCATCATACCGTTCTGTCAACAAAATGTGACATAGGTCAAAGCGTTGCCTGGGGCCGCCTGAGATCCATCCGATCGGATGGTCATCCGCTGGTCATCCGCGTCGCGTGAGCACGGCGCTCGTCCGCGGGGTTCCCGTCGCGGGGGTCGACGCCGGCCTGAGGAGCGATCGCTCGAGCGAACTCGGGAACGTCTCCCGCGAGTGGTGGGCCAGGCCAGCAGACACCATCCACGTCCGCTGTCCGCGCACGAGTACTCACAACCCTGAGGAGAACGATGAGCGAGACCGCCACCGACGCTGGTCTGGACGCTGCTCTGACCGTCGCCGAGGAGTTCGTCTATCGGGCCGAGCTCAGTCCGCCGCTGGCGGTCGGAACCGGTCCCTTCGGAACCCGGCTGTTCTTCGGCTTCGCCGGCGGCCGCGTGACAGGCAGGCGGATCAACGCCGACGTGCTGGCGGACAGCGGCGGCGACTGGGTCCTCATCGGCCTGGACGGTTTCGGGCGTATCGACGTGCGGGGCCTGTGGCGTACCGATGACGACGCGACCATCTACGTCCAGTACACCGGCCTCGTCGAGATGAACGAGGCCGTCGGGACCGCGTTACAGACCGGTGGCACGACCAGCCACACCGACCAGTATCTGAGTATCACCCTTCGGTTCGAGACCGGTGACGAGCGATACGCCTGGCTGCAGCGCCGTGTGTTCGTCGGCCGTGGGCGTCTTGTCAACGGCGCGATCGAGTTCGGTGTCTTCCGAATCGACTAGCCGAATCGACTAGCCGAGTTGACAGGGCGGGTCGACTCGGCCAGTCGACCGGGCGTGACCGACCGAGATTCACCCGGGGCCGGGCGAATGGGCCTCTCCGGAGGGATTTTATCCCGATGGAGGTACCAGGTTGACTCTTATGAGGGGAGCGCGCCAGAGCGCGGAAGATTACGGTCGGACGCGTAGCGCATGCCTTGGGAGGCGTTGTGACCCTGACGGGTGCTGAAGATGCCGATGTCGTCATTGTTGGCGCGCGACTTGCCGGTACGGCCACGGCGGTGCCGCTTGCGCGGGCCGGGCGAAAAGTGATCCTGCTGGACAGGACGAGCTTCCCGTCGGATCAGCTGTCGACGCACGTCCTGGTACCCAGCGGCGTGTCGGAACTGCAACGCATGGGCGCGCTGCCGCACATTCTGAAGCTCGGCCCCGCGCAGGCCCGCTATCTGGGTGTCACGGTTGGCGATATTCGTTTACGTGAGCGTTTCGCCACGGTGGACGGGATCGACTACGGGGTCTGCGTCCCGCGGTACGACCAGGACGTGTGCCTGGTCACCGCCTGCCGCGAGGCCGGTGCCGACGTACGTGAGAAATCCGTGTTCGAGGACGTGCTCTGGGAGAACGGCCGAGCCGTCGGTGTGCGCTACCGGCACAACGGGCGAAAGTATGAAATCCGGGCCAGGCTCGTGGTCGGCGCGGACGGCAGGCAGTCCAGGACCGCGGCGGCCGTCGGCGCCTGGACACCTTATCGGGGGTCGAAGAACGGGCGGGGATTCGCCTTCCGCTACATGGACGACCCCGCGTTGGACACGATCCACCACGAGATCTACGGCATATACCGCAGTGGCCCGCGCATTGTTCTGACCCTGCCGTCAAGCCCACGCGGACGGCTGCTCGTGGTGTTCATGACCCCGGCGGACGACATTCCCCGTTTCCAGCAGGGCGGCGAGCGGTTCTGGCAGGAGGCCGTCGCCGAGGAGCCCGAGGTCGCGGAGCGGATCAGCGGCGCCCAGAATGTAAGCCAGCTCCGGTCGACCAGAAAACTGGCCTCCTACTACCGGCGGTCAAGCGGACCCGGGTGGGCGCTGGCGGGTGACTCCGGGCATTTCAAGGATCCCGTCGCAGGTCAGGGACAGCGTGACGCCCTGCGTCACGGGCGGCTTCTCGGTGAGGCGGTCAACGCCGTCCTCGACGATCCGGCGGCGCTCGACAGAGCTCTCTGTGCGTGGGAGAAGAACCGGGACGACGACACACGCAGCAGCTATCACTGGGGTAACCGGGAGTCCCGTCCGGACGCTCCCTCCGCGCTGATCCGCGAAGTTCTGCGGACGTTCGGGGACAGGGGCGAGGGCCGGCCGGACTTCAGCGACACCTTCAACCGGACGCGGAAGGTCGAGCACGTGATCGGGCCGTCAAGGATGGTCCGTGGCCTGGTCCGGGCGCTGGCCGCCCCCGGTGCGGACCGCCGCGGCATCCTGCGGGAGGTCGCGGGCGAGATCCCGACGGAGCTCGCCATTCGCTGGGAAACTCGGTTCGGCGGATTCCGTTACGACGGCTGGGCGCCGTCCGAACGGCCGGGCTGGTCGGTGGGGGAGCCGCCCCGGCCACGGACGGCCGAGGCGGAAGCCGTGCCCCAGCCGGCGCCGTGAGGGCTGTTTCTCGTCCACGGTTCCCTGCGCCGAAGTGGCACCGAGGTGGCACCGGAGTGACTCCGAAGCGGTACTGACGGTCCGCGGGACGAGGCTCGCGGACGGTCCGCCGGCTGGCCCAGGCGCCACGCCAGGTGATCCAGGACGGCCCCGCGGGAACGCCGCCGTGCCCTCCGCCTGGCCCGGGGCCGCGTCATGACTTACCCCTCGGACCGCCGGCGGCGCCGGCGAGAAATACACGGCCGCAGTCGCGTCGTTCCGTTGCCAGGCGATTACCAGCACCGGCGGGACCGGCTATTTTCTTAACAGCCTGCAAACCAGTCTAAAGCCATTCTTGTGCCACGCTGGACGGCGCTTCCCGCAGGGTTGACCGCTGTTCGGGTCCGCGTGTTTTCTCCTGGCAGGTCCGGTCACCTGGTACCTGGCATCCACGTGCGGGCCGGGCCGAAGGTGCCTTCGTCATTTCGGGAACGGAGTTTTCTGGTGGACACGCGGAGAAGATTTCTGTCGTTGTCCGCGGGGTCCTTTGTGGCGCTGCTCGCCGGTTCCGCGGTGAGCGCGTGCGGCACCGGGGAGGACCAGGCGGGTAACGACGGTACGCCGCGGCTGGGCGGCCGTCTCGTCTTCGCCGAGCCGACCTCACCGATCGGCTGGGACCCGCAGGTCGGCACCGAGGACGTGCTCGGCCTGATCCTGCGCCCGGTGTTCGACTCGCTGGTTTCCGAGACGCCGGACGGCAGGTATCTGCCGTGGCTGGCGACGTCCTGGACGGTGTCGGACGACGGGCTGGCCTACACGTTCGTACTGCGCGAGGACGTGACCTTCAGTGACGGCACCCCGTTCGACGCGAACGCGGTCAAGGCGAACTTCGACCGGGTGGTCGCGCCCGAGACGAAGTCCAGGTACGCCAAGTCGCTGATCGGGCCGTACAAGGCGAGCACGGTGCTGGACCCCCGCCGGGTCGAGGTCACGCTGAGCAGGCCGTACTCGCAGTTCCTGCACGCGGTCAGCCGGCCCTACCTCGGCTTCCACTCGCCCAGGGCGCTCGCGGAGCATCCGGACTCCCTCGGCTCCGGCGGCCAGTTCACGGTGAGCACCGGCCCCTACGTCTTCACCTCGGTGGTGCAGGGCCAGCAGGCCGTCTTCACCAGGCGCGAGGGCTACAACTGGGGGCCGGGCACGGCCAGGCACACCGGCCGGCCCTACCTGGACGGGTACACCGTCCAGTTCGTCATCGACGACCAGAGCAGGGTCGCGGCGGCGACCTCGGGGCAGATCGGCATCGCCGACCAGGTCCCGGCGGCGCAGCTGGCCGGGCTGCGCCGGCAGACGTCGGTGACCCTGATCAGCCGTGACGTGCCGGGGTCGCCGTACACCTACTATCTGAACACCCGCCGGCCGCTGTTCCAGAACGTCGACGCCCGGCGGGTGATCCTGTACGGGGTGGACGTCGCGTCCATCACGGGCGGGCTGTTCCAGGGCCAGTACCAGCGCGCCGGCTCGATCCTGAGCCCGTCGACCCGCAGCTACGACGACAGGCTGGCGTCGAGCTGGGGCTACGACCGGGCCAGGGCGGAACGCCTGCTCGACAGCCTCGGCTACACCGGCCGGGACGGCGACGGCTACCGGACGAAGGACGGTGCCCGGTTCAGCCTGCAGTTCCCCTTCGCCACCGCCAACACCACCTCCGAGCGCCGCAACTACGACACCGCCTTCCAGGCCGAGCTGAAGAAGATCGGCGTCGAGGTCGTGTTCACCGAGCTGGACGCGCCCACCTACATCAAGCGGACGCTGGCCGGCGACTACGACGTGAGCGGGCTGGCCTGGGGCGGCTCCGATCCCTCGGTCCTGGGGAACCTGTTCTCCGCCAGGAGCCTGGTCACCCAGGGTGGCGGCAACAAGGCATGGGTCGACGACCCCGGGCTGGAGGCGCTGCTCGACGAGGCGTCCAGGACGATCGACCTGAACAAGCAGAACGATCTCTACCGGAGGGTGCAGGCCCGGGTCATCGACCAGGCCTACGGCCTGCCCACCTACGTGGCGAAACGCAGCCTGGCGGTGCGCCTGACAGCGCACGGGCTGGAGTTCGACTCGGCGGGCTGGCCGTTCCTGTACGACGTGTGGGTCGGCGGCGCATGATCGCGGCGGTGCTGCGGCACGTCGGCAGGCGGCTGGCGGCCGGTGTGCTCGTCCTGTGGGGGGCGGCCACCCTGACCTTCGTCGCCCTGCACCTGGTGCCGGGCGACCAGGCGGACGCGATCCTCGGCCCGAGCCTGACCGCGACACCCCAGCTGCGCGCCCAGGTGATCGCGGACTACGGGCTCGACCGGCCGGTGGTCGTGCAGTACCTCGACTATCTGGGGTCGTTGCTGACCGGTGACCTGGGCCGCTCGTACCAGCGGGACATGCCGGTCGAGCGGCTGCTCGCCGACCAGGTCCTGCCGACGATGCAGCTCGCCGTGTCCGCCGCGCTCGCGGGCCTGGCGCTCGCCATGATCGCCGTGGTGGTGACCGCCGCCAGCGGCCGGGTCGGCCGTACAGCCGCCACCGTGCTCGATCTGGTGGTCGCGTCCGTGCCGAACTTCTGGCTCGGGCTCGTGCTGTTGACCCTGTTCTCCTTCCGCTTCCCGATCTTCCCGTCGATCGGCGCGAGCGGTGGGCTCGGTCTGGTGCTGCCGACGCTCACCCTCGCGCTGCCGCTGGGGGCGACGCTGGCGCAGGTCATGCGCCAGGAGCTGGAGCGGGCCGACCGCGCCCCGTTCGCGCTGAGCGTGCGGGCGCGGGGGGCGGGCGAGCTGCGGCTGGTGCTAGCGCACACGCTGCGTCACGCCATCACCCCGGCGGTGACCCTGTCGGCCTGGATCGTCGGCTCGCTGATCGGCGGCACCGTGCTGGTGGAGAACATCTTCGCCCGCCCGGGAATCGGCCGGCTGCTGGTCGGCGCGGTGGTGTCGAAGGACATCCCGGTGGTGACCACCGTGGTGCTGCTCTCCGCGGTGACGTTCGTGCTGATCAACACGGTGGTCGACCTGCTGTACCCGGTGATCGACCCCCGGCTGCGGGCGGAGCGCGCGCGATGAGCGTCGAGCTGGAGCTCGAGCGGGTCGCGACGGCGCCTCCCGCGCTGGTGGGCCGCCGGCAGCGCGCGGTCCTGCTGGCCGGCATCGTGCTGCTGGTGGTGTTCGCCGCGGTGATGCTCGTCCCGTCCCTGTTCACGGCGGGTGCCCCGGACGTCACCGACACCGCGCGCACCTTCCGGTCGCCGTCGCTGACGCACCCGTTCGGCACCGACCAGCTTGGCCGGGACGTCTACACCAGGGTCGTGCACGGGGCCCGGATCTCCCTGCTGACCGGGATCGGCGCCGTGATCATCGGCGTCGGCGGGGGGATCCTGCTCGGGCTGGTGTCGGCCGCGGCGGGCCGCGTCGTGGACGGGGTGCTGATGCGCTTCGTCGACGTGCTGCTCGCGTTTCCCGAGCTCCTGCTGGCGCTGCTGGTGGTGGCCATCATCGGCCGCGGGTCGGCGAACGTGGCACTGGCGATCGGCCTCGCGGCGGTCCCGCACTTCGCCCGGCTGGTGCGCGGCCAGGCGTTCGCGGTGATCCGCTCGGAGTACGTCGAGGCCGCACGCGGGCTCGGGGTGCCGCCCTGGCGCTACCTGACCCGTCACGTGCTGCCCAACGTGGCCGGGCCGTTGGTGGTGCTGGCGTCCATCGGCACCGGTTCGGCGATCACCGCGGCCGCGGGCCTGAGCATCCTCGGCCTCGGGCCGGCGGCACCGTCGCCGGAATGGGGCGCCATGCTGGCCGACGGCCAGGAGTACCTGGGCACCGCGTGGTGGATCGCGGTGTTCCCCGGCCTCGCCGTGGTCGCCGTGGTCCTGACGCTGACCCTGCTGGGACGCAACATCCAGGCCCGCGCCATCCGCTGATCCCAGGCCGCTGATCGCGGATCGCTGATCTCGGGTCGATGATCTCAGGCCGACGCGGGGGCGGTGAGGCCCACGGCGGCGGCCAGCCGGCGGAACGACGCCACCCGGTCGGCCGGCTCGTGGGTGTTGGTCACCAGCATCACCTCGTCGGCCCCGCTCGCCTCGGCCAGAGCCGTCAGCTGGTCGGCCACCTCCGCCGGTCCACCGACCAGGTCCGAGCGCAGGTCGAGGCGGTCCCGCACGGCGTGTTCCGGCTCGCTGAACCGGTAGGCGAGCGCCTTGTGCACCGGCACCAGCGCCGCAGCGTCACCGGCGAGCTGCCGCACGTTGGCCAGCCGCTCCGGCGAGGCGAGCGCCTCGGCGTGCTCCCGGTCGTCACCGACCCACGCCCGGAGCACCACGATCGCGTACGGGTGATCGCCGTCGCGGGCCGGGGTGAACCGCTGCCGATAGAGCCGCAGTCCCTCGACGGCCAGGGCCGGGTCGCGGAAGCCGGCGGTCATCGCGTACGGGAGGCCGAGAGCGGCGGCCGTCCGTGCGGCGGACGCGCTGGAGCCGAGCAGGTACACCGGCGGCAGCGGCACGTCGTCCGGCATTACCCGGATATCGGCGGCACCGGCCGCGGCCCCGGCGGGGAATTCCCGCCGGCCGCCGAAAGCGAGCAGTTCCCGCAGGCTCGCGTCGAACGCGTCCCTGTCCTGGTGGGGCCCGCTGGCGGGGGCCGGGTCCCGTTGTGGCCCGCTGGTGAGGGCCGCGCCGGTGACCGCGTCGGTCGCCCCGGTCGCGCGGCCGACGCCCAGGTCGATCCGGCCGGGATACAGCGTGTGCAGAATGCGGAACTGCTCCGCCACGTGCAGCGGTGTGTGATTCGGCAGCATCATGCCGCCCCGCCCCGACCCGAGACCGGGTGGTGGCCGAGGCGATGGCGCCGATGAGGACTTCCGGCGCGGAGATCGCCCGGCTGGCGGTGCCGTGATGCTCCGCGACCCAGTACCTGGCGTAGCCGGCCGTGTCGAGTTCCCTCGCCACCGTGACGGAGTCGTGGATGGCCTGCCGCGGGCCGGCGTCGCGGCGTACCGGCCCCTGGTCGAGCACGGACAGCACGGTCAATCGAGTTCCTCGGCAGGCTCTGGTGGGCTGCTGGGCTGGTGTACCGGGCAGCCTTTTCAGGGGTGGCCCCGTCG
>NZ_CAAAFS010000197.1:0-9826 GCF_900634755.1 Protofrankia symbiont of Coriaria myrtifolia | reverse complement strand
TTACGACCCGTCCAGCACCGTACCGCTGTTCCGTTGTCTTTTGTATTACGTGTTCCGGAACAGTTCTAAAGCCGTACCAAAATGATGGCCACGTCGCCTGTCAGGTCTCTTGTCCGGCTCTTCGGCCGGCTGTAAGATCCGCCCAGTCGCAGGCCGCGCAAAAGACCGGTTCCGGTGTCGGCCGCGTTATTCGTGTCAGCTTTCGTGGAGGCTGTGTTGTCTGGTGGGAGCACTGCCGTGCCGGCTTTTCCCGAGTGCCGCGCACGTCTTTACCGGCCGCCATGAAAATATCGACGTGCCGGTATCAGGCGATCTTTTTCTGGTGGCCGCACCGGCGGTTGCGCCAGGACGTCCGGAAAGTGTGGTGAGCCGTGGCAGGTCACGCTCCGCTTCATCTCGCCGTCGCGCTGGAGGGCGCCGGCTGGCACCCGGCCGCGTGGCGTTTCGCGCCGGTGCCCGCGCGCGAGTTCTACCGGCTGCGCTACTGGGCCGGCCAGGCCGCCGAGGCCGAGCGCGGCCAGGTCGCTTCGTCACCTTCGAGGACGAGCTCACCGGGCCGGTGGACGACCGGACCGACCGCTTCGCCGGGCGGTTCGACGCCGTCCAGCTCGCCGCCGGGATCGCCCCGCTGACCAGCTCGATCGGCCTGCTGCCCACCGCGACCGTGACCCACACCGAGCCGTTCCACGTCTCCACCGCGATCGCCACGCTCGACTACGTCAGCGAGGGCCGGGCCGGCTGGCAGGTGAAGGTGTCCGACACCGCCGCTCAGGCGGGCAACTTTGGCCGGCGGCCGGCCGCCGAGTTCACGCCGGGGGACCCCCAGCGGCAGGCCGCGCTGGCCTCGGACCTGCTCGCGGAGGCGTCCGACGCGGTGGAGGTGGTGCGCGCGCTGTGGGACAGCTGGGAGGACGGCGCGGTCATCCGGGACGTGGACACCGGCCGTTACCTCGACCGCTCCCGCCTGCACCACATCAACTTCCACGGCTCCAGGTTCGCGGTGCGCGGGCCGTCGATCATCCCGCGCCCGCCGCAGGGGCAGCCGGTCGTGGCCGTGCTGGCGCACGGCGTGGCGGACTACCGGTTCGCCGCCCAGGCGGCGGACATCGTGTACGTCACCCCACAGGACACCAATGACGCGCGGGCGGTCGTGACGCGGGTGCGGGCCGCGCAGGAGCAGGTCGGACGGCCCGGCCCGCCCCTGAAGATCTTCGCGGACCTGCTGGTCCTCCTCGGTGAGAGCTGGCCGGCGGCGGCCGACCGCAGGGCTCGCTGGGACGAGCTGGCCGGCGAGCCGCTGACCAGCGACGCCGAGATCTTCGTCGGCTCCCCGGCCGTCCTCGCCGAGCGGCTGGCGCGCTGGCGGGCCGTCGGTCTGGACGGCTTCCGCCTGCGCCCCGGGTCGGCGGCCGACGACCCGGTGGCCGTCACCCGCGGGCTGGTGCCGGAGCTGCGGAACCGGGGCCTGCTGCCCCGCGTCCACGAGGGCGCCACCCGCGCGACGCTCCGTGAGCGGCTGGGCCTCGGCCGGCCGGCGAACCGTTACGCCGCCTGACGCCCCGTCCCCGCCGATCCACGCGTGCCCTGGGAGTACATCGATGACCTCGTCGCAGCCCAAGCCCCGCAAGAAGCAGGTGATCCTCGCCGCCGGCTTCCCGCACGGCAGCCCCTGGATAGCCTGGAGCGACCCGGAGTCGCGCAGCCAGATCGACTTCTCCTCGATCAGCTACGCGGCGCAGGCCGCCGAGGCCGGCAAGTTCGACTTCTTCATGCTGGCCGAGGCGCTGCGCCAGCGTGAGCACAAGGGGGAGTTCTACGACCTGGAGATCAGCGGGCGTCACCACGGCCTGACCGTGCTGACCGCGCTGGCCGCCATGACCGACCACATCGGGCTGGTCACCACGTCCAGCTCCACCTACAACGAGCCGTACGAGCTGGCCAGGCAGCTGTCCACGCTGGACCACCTCTCCGGCGGCCGGGCCGGCTGGAACATCGTCACCACCTCGGACCCGCAGTCCGGGGTGAACTTCCGGCGCGGCGGGTACCTGCCGCACGAGCAGCGGTACGAGCGGGCCAGGGAATTCGTCGCGGCCGCCCGCACGCTGTGGGACAGCTGGCCGGTCGAGGCCATCGTCGGCGACCAGGAGAGCGGGCGTTTCCGCGGCGATCCGGCGGCTGGCAGCTACCGTCACCGCGGCGGCCAGTTCGACATCTCCGGACGGTTCAGCCTGCCCACCAGCCCGCAGCGGTACCCGTTGCTGATACAGGCCGGGGATTCCGCGGACGGCAGGCAGTTCGCGATCGACACGGTCGACGTCGTCTTCAGCATGTACGCCGACCCGCAGGCCGGACGCGCCTTCCACGCCGACATCCGGGCCAGAGCGATCGCCGCCGGCCGTGACCCTCGGTCCATCAGGATCCTGCCGGGCAGCCAGTGCATTCTCGGTGACTCCGTCGCCGACGCGCGGGAGCGCTCCCGGGTGATCGCCCGCCAGCAGATCACGCCGCAGAACGCGATCGCCCGACTGGAACAGGTCTGGGGGCGGGACCTGTCCGGCTACGACCCGGACGGCCCGGTGCCGCCGGTGCTCGCCTCCGACGAGCCCGGCGCCCCCAGGTACGCCGGGTACACCGCGGGCGGGAGGCGGCCGCCCGCCATCGCCCGGGAATGGTACGAACGGGCTCAGCGCAAGGGGCTGACCATCCGCGAACTGATCATCGATGTGACCCTGCGGCACACCTTCCTCGGCACGCCGAGCCAGGTGGCCGAACAGATCGACGAGGCGGTGCAGAGCGATGCCGCGGACGGGTACGTGCTCACCGGCCACACCACGTCCGTCGGTCTCGACGAGTTCGTGAAGACCGTCGTGCCCGAACTGCAGGAGCGCGGCGTGTTCCGCACCGAGTACACCGGCACGACCCTGCGGGAGAACCTCGGCCTGCCGGCTCCTGCCGGCCCGGCCCCCGCCGGCTGGGAGGAGCCCGGTGAGCCTGATCGAGGTTGACGGGCTCACCGTCGGTTTCGGCAGGCAGGCCGAGCCGGTCGTGCGCGGCGTGTCGTTCCATGTCGAGCCGGGGGAGTGCCTCGCCGTGGTCGGCGAGTCCGGATCCGGGAAGAGCGTCACCGCGCGTGCGCTGCTCGGGCTCGCCGGGCCCCGCGCGGTCGTGTCCGCGAAGCGCCTGCGGCTGGACGGCCAGGACGCCACGGCCTTCTCCCGGCGGCAGTGGCAGGCGGTACGCGGCCGGGTCGTCGGGATGGTGCTCTAGGACGCCATGGTGTCCCTGGACCCGATGCGCCGGGTGGGCTCCGAGATCGGCGAGCCGCTGAAGCTGCACACCGGCCACAGTCGCCAGGCCCGGGCCGAGCGGGTCGCCGAGCTGCTGCGCGAGGTCGGCGTCCCCGACCCGCGGGCCCGCCGCGGCCAGTATCCCCACCAGCTCTCCGGCGGGCTGCGCCAGCGCGCCCTGATCGCCTCCGCGCTGGCCGCTGGCCCGAAGGCGCTCATCGCGGACGAGCCCACCACCGCGCTGGACGTCATCGTCCAGGAACAGATCCTGCGGCTGCTCGGCCGGATCAGGGACAGCGGTGTCGGCCTGCTGATGATCAGCCACGACCTCGCCGTGGTGGCCAGGCTCGCCGACCGGGTCGCGGTGATGCACGACGGTGCGATCGTCGAGACCGGCGCGACCGCCCGGGTGCTGAACAGCCCGGCCCACCCGTACACCCGGCTGCTGATCGACGCCGTGCCCGACAGGCGCACCCGCCGGCGGCCGGGGTGGCGTTGCTGCTCATCACGCACGATCTCGGTGTGGTCGAGCGGACGAGCGACCGGTTGGCGGTCATGAAGGACGGCCGGGTGGTCGAGGAAGGCGCCGCCGAGGCCGTGTTCGACCGCCCCGAGCATCCCTACACCCGCGCGCTGCTCGCGGCCGTGCCCAGCCTGGACGTCAGCGCGCGGTCAGCAGCGGGAGAAGAATCTCGTCCACTATCGCGGTGACCGTCGCCGGGTCCGGCACCGGGCCGTCGATGGCCTGGCTGCGCAGCAGGGCCGGACCGATGCCCGCGATCAGGTCGGTGACCAGCTCGGCCCTGATCTCGCCCCAGCCGGCCGCGCGGCCCAGGACGTCGAGTATCACCCGGTGGGCGGGCACGAACACGCGTTCGTCGGCCAGCGCCCGGCAGTCCCCACCGGCCTCGGCGGCGACCAGGTGGAACGTGGTCCCCTTGGTGACCGTGAAGGCCGAGCGCACCGTCTCGAGCACGTGGAGCAGGTCCGCCCGCAGGCTCTGACCCGCGGGCGGCTCCGGCACGGTGGGCAGGCTCTCCCGCAGGGCGTCGAGCACGAGGCTTTCCCTGCTCTCCCAGCGGCGGTAGAGCACCGCCTTGCTGGTGCCCGCGGCGGCCGCGATCCTGTCCATGGTCAGCCGTGCGTAGCCGATCTCGTTGATCTGGTCGAAGACCGCACTGAAGATTGCTTCTTGTAGGGCGGGCCCCCTGCGGCGTCTGGAAGGGTGTGAGGCCCGGTCCGCCCCCTGGACGGCGGGAGCGGTGGTCGACACGCTCCGCACCTCCTTGAGCACGCCAGAAGAAGAAACGCTCCAGTTTCTTGACGTATGCTACCGCTTCAATAGGGTACGGATTAGTTTCTTATCGACGAGCAATCACGTCGACGATACCGCCCGATCCATCCCGATCTTTCCCACCGCGTCTCTTCCACTGCCGACGTCTCACTGTCAACGGAGGGCTGATGGCTGCCTCGCCCAGCGGCGCGCCCACCACTGCCGGGGCCGCCGGTCCGGCACCCCGTGGCCGGCCGGCGCTGGTCCTCACCGCGATCGCGGTGAGCCAGCTGATGGTCGTGCTCGACTCCAGCGTGGTCAACATCGCGCTGCCCGACATTCGCTTCGACCTCGGGTTCTCGCCGACCGGGCTGTCCTGGGTGCTCAACGCCTACACGCTGACCTTCGGCGGGCTGCTCCTGCTCGGCGGGCGGGCCGGGGACATCCTCGGGCGCAGACGTGTCTTCCTCGCCGGGGTCTGGCTGTTCACCCTGGCCTCGCTGCTGGCCGGGCTCGCGCCGAACGCGGGAGTACTGGTGGCCGCGCGGGCCCTGCAGGGCGTCGGCGCCGCGGTCGCGTCACCGACCGCGCTCGCTCTGATCACCACCAACTTCGCCGGGCCGGCCCGGGCCAGGGCCATCGGCGTCTACGGCGCGGTGTCCGGGGCCGGCGGCGTGGTCGGGATGATCATCGGTGGGGTGCTCACCGAATGGGCCTCCTGGCGCTGGACCATGTTCGTCAACGTGCCGATCGGGGTGTTCGTCGCGGCGCTCGCGGCCGTCCACATCCGTGAGTCGGACAGGGCCAGCGGGCGCTTCGACATCACCGGGGCGATGCTGTCCACCCTCGGGGTCACCGCGCTGACCTACGCCCTGATCCGCAGCTCGTCCGACGCCTGGCCCGAGCCGCTGACGCTGGCCGCGGTGGGTGTGCTGTTGTTGGCCGCCTTCGTGGCGGTCGAGCGGCGGATCGAGGCGCCGCTGACCCCGCTCGCGCTGTTCCGCAACCGCAACCGGGTCAGCGCGAACCTGCTGCTGCTGCTTCTCGGTGGGTCGATCTTCGCCATCTTCTTCTTCGTCACCCAGTTCCTGCAGAACATCCTGCGGCTGACCCCGTTCCAGGCCGGGCTGGCGTTCGTGCCGTGGGGCGTCGGGATCTTCGCGTTCTCCCAGCTGGTGTCCGGGCTGTCCACGCGGTTCGGCGCCAAACCCGTCCTGGTCACCGGTGCGGCCGCCACCCTGACAGCAACCGTCTGGCTCACCCGGATCACCGAGCACAGCTCCTACCTCGCGGCCGTGTTCGGGCCGATGACGCTCTTCGGCGCCGGCATCGGGCTGCAGTTCGCCCTGGTCACCCGGATCGCGCTGGCCGACGTGGAACCCGGCATCGCCGGCGCCGCAGCCGGGGTGCTCAACGTCTCGCAGCGGCTGGGCGGCTCGATCGGGCTGGCCATCCTGGTGGCGGTGTTCGGCGCCGTCACCTCCGGCACGGCCGGCACCGCCACCGACGTCGTCCACGGCTACCGGATCGCGTTCTACGTCGGGGTCGGCTACACCGCGACGGCGCTCGCGCTGGCCGTGTTCGGGCTGACCGGTGCCAGGAAGCCGGCCGCGCGGCCCGAACTCGCCACCGAGACCGCCTGACGCGGCGCCGGCCAGATGTATCCCGATCACGCTGGTGGGGGCCATGTCACGCGAAGCGGGTTTCAGCCCATCGCCCCGTCAGCCACATCCGTCGTCTCGGCAGCCACGAAGGACAGGGCGGTATCCGCGAAGGACAGGGCTGTGGAAACCGTGAGATTCGAGTTGCTTGGCTCTCTCCAACTGGTGAGCGACCGGGACGGCCCGAGGACGATCAGCGCGGCCAAAATCGAGACCCTGCTCGCCGTGCTTCTCATCCGCGCGAACCGCCCGGTCTTCTCCGAGGAGCTGATCAGCGAGATCTGGGGTGAGGAACGGCCCCGCCGGGCGCGCGCCGGACTGCACGTCTACGTTTCTCATCTACGTAAGATGTTCGCCCATTTCGGGGTGCGCAACGCGGTGATCGTAACGCACCCGCAGGGCTATCTGCTCGCGGTCGACGAGGCTTTGCTGGACATCTGTGAACTGCGGGTGTCGCATGCCCGCGGGCGGGAGAACCGCATGCCTGATCCGGAGCGGGCGCTCGTCAGCTTCACCGCGGCGTCGCGGCTTTTCCGCGGGCCCGTGCTGGCCGGGATCGGCAAAGGCACGATCACAACCACCTTTGTGCGGTGGGCGGAGGAGATGTGGCTGGAATGCCTGGAGTCGATCGCGTACTGCCTGCTGCGGACGGGACGCCACCGTGAGCTGGTGGGCGACCTGACGAACTGGGTCGAGGAGCACCCGCTGCACGAGGCCTTTCGGGAACAGCTGATGCTCGCGCTGCACCGGTCGGGCCGGCGCGCCGAAGCGCTCAGGGTTTTCCAGCACACCCGGCGGGTGCTACGGGACGAGCTCGGGCTCGAGCCCGGTGAGACGATGCGCCGACTCCAGAACGCCATCCTGAACGACAGTCTCGACTGTGCCGTGACGGGACAGGCCTGACTTCTTTCCCGCCCGGCTGCCCGGCTGCGTGGCCGCCCGGCTGCGTGGACCGGTGGCCTGATGGACCGGTGGCCCTGCCATCCTGACGTCGTGGATCGCCCTGTTTGTCCTGACCGGTGATCGGATCCCTGTTGCCGGGCGCTCCCAACATGAGAAATGCTCAGGCTGCCAGCGGGGAGACGCGAGAGGAGGGCCGATGGGAGGCGCCGTACCGTACATCGCCCACCGTCCCAAGCGGGCTGACGGAAGACGCAACTACGACGCGATCCTCAGCGCCGCGCGCAAGGCGTTCGACGCCGCCGGTTCCGACGCGTCACTGGAGGAGATCGCCAGCCAGGCGGGGGTCGCCATCGGCACCCTCTACCGGCACTTCCCGACCCGGGCCTGCCTGGTCGAGGCCACGACCAGGGACGGTCTGCAGGCACTTGTCGCGCGCGCCGAGGGCATGCGGGCCGACGGCGTCGACCCGCTCGACGCGCTGACGGACTGGATGGCCAACGCCATCGAGCACTTCAGCACCTTCCGGGGGCTGGTCGAGATCCTGACGCAGAGCATGTACGACGAGGGCACACCGTCACATGCCGTGTGCATGGCTATGCACCGCTGCGGGGCGGAGCTGCTGCGGGCGGCTCAGGACGCCGGCCGGGTCCGCGCGGACCTCACCCCCGAGGAACTGTTCGACCTGCTCGGCGGCGCGGCATGGGTACGGGAGAACGCGCTGCCCGACGGGGACGGCAGCACCCGCTTCCTCCACCTGATCCTGGCAGGCATCACCGTCCGGGACCGCTGACAGCGCACCATCACTGGGCTGTCACGGAGCGTTGGCCGATCGCGGGCGGCCGCCGGCGGCCAGCTGACCGAACTGATCCGCATGCGCCGGGGTTACGCTGATCGCCGCGGGGTGACGTCGGCAGGTGTCGACGGGAGACAGCACTGGCGGGGCGGCGAGGCGGCGTGGACGAGCAGCGGGAGAACGGTCCGACGGGTCAGGCGAGCACCACCCCGCCCGTGGACGCCGCCCTACACGCCTGGGCGGTCACACATGCCCGCACCACGGGCCGCACGGGTGATCCCGCGAGGGTCCCACCCCTGTCCGACGACGCGCGGCTGACCGAACCAGCTCCCCGGCGGGACGAGCCGTGGGCGCCGGGTGATGTCGCTGTCGCCGAATCGTCGACCACCCTGACCGGTGGCCATACCGGCCCGGTCATGTCGGTGGCGTGGGCGGCCGAGCGGGACGGGCGGCTGCTGCTTGCCACCGGTGGTGAGGATGCCACGGCGCGGGTGTGGGATCCGTTCACCGGCACCTGCCTGCACACCCTCACCGGCCATGCCAACGGGGTCTGGTCGGTAGCGTGGGTGACCGACAGCGACGGGCGGCTGCTGCTTGCTACCGGCAGCGAGGATACGACGGTGCGGGTGTGGGATCCGTTCACCGGCGCCTGCCTGCATACCATGACCCGCCGCCCCACCCGCAGCGTCATGTCGGTGGTGTGGGCGACCGGCGGTGACGGCCGGCCGTTGCTCGCCGCGGGCAGCCGCGACGCCACGGTGCAGGTGTGGGACACCCTCGCCGGCAGCTGCCTGCGCAACCTCACCGGCCACGCCGACGGGGTCAACTCGGTGGCGTGGGCGACCGGCCGGGACGGCCAGCACCTGCTCGCCAGCGGCGGCGGCTACGACCGCACGGTACGGATATGGGACCCCCTGACCGGCACCTGCCTGCACACTCTCACCGGCCACACCGGCGGGGTCGACGCGGTGGCGTGGGCGACCGGCCGGGACGGCCGGCTCCTGCTCGCCAGCGGCGGCGGCGACGGCACGGTGCGGGTGTGGGATCCGACCAGCGGCGTCTGCCTGCACGCCCTCACCGGCCATACCGACGGAGTCGGTGCGGTGGCGTGGGCCGCCGGTGGTGCCGGCCGAGCTCCGCTACTCGCCTCCGGCAGCTTCGACGGCACGGTGCGGGTGTGGGATCCGGTCAGCGGCGTCTGCCTGCGCACCCTCACCGGCTACGCCGGCCCGGTCTGGTCGGTGGCGTGGGCAGTCGGCGGAGAGGGCCGGCTCCTGCTCGCCACCGGCGGCGGCGATGCCATGGTGCGGGTGGTGGAGGTGCCGCGCCTGTCGGTGTCCACCACGGCCACATCGTCCAGGATCACATCACCCACCGTGATCGTATCTTCGGCACCCGTGGCGGTGGGTCCGGTCGGACCGTCGCTGCGGACCGCCGTGGCCGGGCTGGTCCTGCTCGGCGCCGGTGGGCTGTGGTCCCCGCTGTCCCTGCTCGCGGACCTGGTCGTCCTCACCGGTGGCAGCATCCCTGAACCTGCTGTCGGCAACGGCGCTCCCACGGCCACCCGGCCGGCACCTCCGACAGACAGGGACAGCGCGGGGCGTTCGTCGGACGCAGACAGTTCGGGGCGCCCACCCGACGGGGACAGCCCGGGGTTGTATGACCCGCGGTTGCGCGCCCTGGCCGCCCACCCCGGGATCGGCCGGCTGCGCGCGCTGGGCTGGCCGCCGACTCCCGCGTCATCCCCCCGGCCGGCAGCACCCCGACCAGCCAGCATCACGCCCTGACCACCGCCCTGCACAGCCCGCCCGGCTCCCCAGCCGCGCCACTCACGCCCCGTCAGCTCGACCAGCTCGCCGCCGCTGCCGTCCGCATCACTCCCCAGCTCGTCGCCCTGCTCGAGCTCATC
>NZ_CAAAFS010000196.1:0-19244 GCF_900634755.1 Protofrankia symbiont of Coriaria myrtifolia | reverse complement strand
AGTCACCAGCGCGCGGCCGTAGCCCCGGCCGCGCTGGTCCTCGCGGACGAACAGGTCCTCCAGGTAGATACCGTGCCGTCCGGTCCAGGTGGAGTAGTTCAGGAACCAGACCGCGATGCCGACGATCTCGCCGTCCCGTTCGACGACGTGGGCGAACACCGCCGGCGCCGGGCCGAACAGCGCCGCGTGCAGGTCGTCGATCGTCGTTCGCACCGCGTCGGGCTCCCGCTCGTAGCGGGCCAGCCCTCTGACACAGTCGAGGATGCCCCCGACATCGCCCGGCCGTGCCGGGCGAAGAACGGCTCCGTCGGCCAGCGACAGCGTCTCCATGCCCCGAATCGTAGTTAGACTTGGTTGTAAGGAGATCCGTGGAGTTTCCACGGGCAGACGACCGAGCACGTGAGGCTGCGGAACGCCTGGCGGATGCCGACACGGCGGTCCCGCCGGCATGTCGGGACCGAGGTCACTGATCGTTTTTGGGGGAGGGGCAGTGCCCTGCGGGCAGCCCACTCGATGTCGGTGAGCCGGTGCGGTCGGGGTGCGGCCCAGCCGCCGGCCGCGGGCTCGATGCGTCGGGTTCGGGCGGGGAGGTCAGGCGAGCAGGGTGCGGCCGAGGTGGTCGGTGGAGCCGCGGACACCCGGCATGACGAAGAAGTAGCCGCCGCCGGTGGGGCTGATGTAGTCGACCAGCGGCTCGTCGATGAGCCGGGTCTGGGTCGTCTCGAACTGCCGGGCGATGTCCTGCTGGTAGCAGCAGAAGAGCAGGCCCATGTCCAGGTTGCCGTTGCTGTCGATGCCCCGGTCGTAGTTGTAGCCGCGGCGCAGGATGCGGGAGCTGTCCGTGGCCGGCGTGCGCGGGTTGGACAGTCGGATGTGCGCGTCGAGCGGGATGATGCCGCCCTCGGGATCGCGGGTGTAGTCCGGGGTGTCGGCCTCCACGGTGCCGTCCAGCGGGGCTCCGGTGTCCCGGCGCCGGCCGATCATCATCTCCTGCTCGTTGAGCGAGACCCGGTCCCAGAACTCCACCAGCATGCGGATGACACGGATGACCTGGTAGGAGCCGCCCTCGGTCCAGGCGGGCTCGCCGCCGCCGCGCACCCAGACCAGCCGGTCCATCTCCGCGGCGGAGGTGGCGTCCGGGTTGGCGGTGCCGTCCTTGAAGCCGAGCAGGTTGCGCTGGGTTCCCGACGGCCGGGGCGGGTTCTGGAAGCCGTCGACGCGCCAGCGCAGCTGCATGCCGCCGCGGGTGTGACGGGCGATGTCCCGCAGCGCGTGCAGGACCGTGTCGCGGTTGTGCGCGCACAGTTGCAGGCTGAGGTCGCCGTGACAGTGCGCCGGGTCCAGCGCGTCGTTGGGGAAGGTGCGCATCGGGGTCAGCCGCCGAGGCCTGCGGTCGGCCAGGCCGAACCGGTCGTCGAAGAGGGAGGCGCCCACCCCGACGGTGACGGTCAGCGCGTCCGGGGGCACCACCGGCCCGACGATGCCGCTGTCGGACGGCGGGGCGGTCGTCCCGAGGTCGACCGGGACGCCGCCCGCGGTCAGGAAGCGTGCGCGTTCGGTGATTGTCGTGAACAGTTCGGTCAGCCCGGCGCGGTATGTGGCGATCACGTCGAAGGAGGCGAACATCGCCGCCGCCGGCGCCGGCGTGAGGATGCCGGCCTGGTGGGTCCCGTGGAAGTCGACCGTCTGGTTCGGATTCCTGTCGCGGGTACCGTCCTGGTCGTCACCGGCGGTGGTCGCGAGCGCGGTGCCGCTGACGCCCACCGCGGCACCGGCGGTCAACGCCCCGGCCAGGAAGGATCTGCGCCCGAGCCCGGCGCCGAACGGCCCGCCGCGGCGCCGGGCGGCCACCGGGAGGTGGTGTTCCGCCTGCTGCCGGTGCGGCGGCGAGGGCGCGGCCGTCTCGGCGGCCCTCGGCGAGGGAGCAGCCGTGGGCGGCTCGGGCGACGCGGGCGTTTCGGTCATCGGCGCTGCTCCGGGGGTTTGGAGGAGGTGTCGCGGTCGCGGTGGGAGAGGCTGGCTGGGCTCGTCCGGCTCATCCGGCGTTTCTGATCTCCAGGACGTCGGGGATGGGCGCGAGGGTCTCCAGCAGCCCCCCGAGGCTGCCGTTGAGCCGCTGCCGGTCGGCGAGGGGGAGAGCCTGTGGGGCGATCCAGGTCCCCGCCGGGCTGGCGGTCCGGCGCAGCAGTGTCGCGAAGGCGTCCAGCCGCCGGTCGGCCGCCGCCAGCGTGTCCGGCGCCCGGGTGGCCAGCAGCGGAGAGATGATCTTCAGGAGTTCGCGGGTGCCCTCGGCGTTCGCGCTCGCGGTGGCCAAGGTGCTGCCGCTGCCCTGATCGGCGGTGCCGGTGAGCTGGAACTGCAGGGTGTTCTCGAGGATCTCGTGGGTGCGCAGGGCCAGGTCGTTGGGATCGAGCTCCTGGGTCGGGAACGCCCTGCCCAGTTCGGTGACGTCATCGGCGAGCTGGGCCGCCAGCGGCGAGAGCGCCGCCGCGCTCTCGCCGTGCCACAGCCCGTACTCGATACGGTGGAAACCGGTGAAGCCCTCGTCGGTGACACCGCCGGGCAGGCCGTCGGGCCCTCCGTTGATCGCGGCGTCGAAGTCGCCGAACGTGCCGTACGCGGCGCCGAGGCGTTCGTAGTCGAGATGGGCGGTGAGCCAGTCGCGGCGGGCCGCGTCGAGGTCACCGGCCGCCACGTCCGCGCGCAACGTGTCGGTGTCGCGTTGCAGGGTGACCAGGCCGGCGGTGACGAACGCCCGATAGGCGTCCAGCGGCTCGGCCAGGGCCTCGTCCGTCACCGGGATGATCGCCTGGCCGCCGGCGCTCGGGCCGGTCACCCGCTGGCTCGCCGAGACGATGGGCGGGTCGTTGCCGGGCAGGCACTGCCAGGCGTAGGTGCCGCCGCCGACGGTCGCCGACAACGGCCGGCTGGTGCCCGGCGCGAGCAGTTCGATCTCGGCGTGGATCGCCCCGCTCACCGGGTCGATCAGGCGGACCTCCAGACCACGGCCACCGCCGTTGTGGACGGTGAAGGTCTGCCGGCCGGGGCGCGGCGCCTGCCAGCCCTCGGCGCAGGAGCTGGCGGTCGCTTCGATCGTCGTCGCGTGGGCGTCGTCGGACGGGCCGAGCGCGAGGATCGTGGCACCGGCGGTGATGGCCGGCACCGCGACGACGGCCACCGGGAGCGCCCAGCGGGGCACCGCGCGCGGCACCCACCGCCGCCCGCCGCCCGCCGGCGTCGCCGGGTCCGCCGCTGCCGTCGAACCGGTCGCGACCACTGCGGCCGGTTCGACGGCCGCCACCGGTTCGGCGGTCACGGCCGGCTCTGCTGGTGTGGTCGGTTCAGCCGGTGTGGCGGCCGGCGCGGTGCTGCCGGCGCCCCGCAGGAAGAGCGGCAGCACCAGCAGCAGGTAGGCGAGGTAGCCGACGACCTGGAGCACGGTCATCCGCGGGGTGATGTTGAAAATACCCTCGGTGAGCCTGGTGTACCAGGAGCTCGGGTCGATGGTGGCGGTCAGGTCGAACGCCGTGGTCGCCCCGCCCGGTAGGAGACCGCTTTCCTGGAGGTCGGCCAGCCCGTACCCGGTGACGCCGGCCGCGATCACGATCAGCCCGATACCGGTGATCCTGAAGAACCTTGTCAGGTTGATCCGCAGCGTCTGACGGTACACGGCGAAGCAGGCGGCGGCGGCCAGCGCGATCCCGGCGTTGGCGCCGACGAGCGGGCCGACCGACTCGTCCGCGCCCCGGGCGGTCGTCCAGACGAACAGGGAGGTCTCCAGGCCCTCCCGGGCGACCGCCAGGAACGCGGTGAGGACCAGCGCGCCAGGGCCGATCGCCAGCGCGGCGATGACCCGGCCGCTGATCTCACCGGACAGCGTCCGTGCCGACCGCCGCATCCAGAAGACCATCACGGTGACGAAACCGACCGCGATCAGGCTCAGCACACCGCTGAACGCCTCCTGGGCCGCGGTCGACATCGAGGTGGCCGCGAAGGTGAGGACCGCGCCGAAGCTCGCCGAGAGGGCGACGGCGGCGAGCACTCCCATCCAGACCTGGGGGAGGCGGGTGCGCTGGTCGGCGCGCACGAGCGTGGCGACCAGAATCGAAACGATCAGGCTCGCCTCGAAACCCTCACGCAACCCGATGAGCAGGTTCGGGACAAAGTTCGTCCACATGTCCGCAGCCTCCGTCATCGTCCTGTGATCACCGTTCGGCGAAAGGGTCCAGGGAAAGGTACCAGAAGTAAAAGTTAGGTTCACTTAATTACATATCTGTACTCCTGGTGAGCGGGTGGACACGAAACGGATTTCCGGCGTCCGCGGCCAATGCCCGCGCCAGGGCGGCAGAGATCGTTACCACAGTGGGGGCCGACGGGCCCTTCGGCCTGTGCCGGGGGGCTACCTTGCAGGAGATAGATCGACACTACGGATACCTGCTGGGGGCAAGCATGAACGCCAGAGCCCTGCGCCGCGCCGGCGTCCTCACCGCTACCGGAGCGCTCGCCACGCTCCTCGGTGCGGCTCCGGCCAGCGCGTCCATCTCCTTCCCCGCCGATGCCCGGACCAGCGCCGACACCAGCGCTGACAGCGGCGGCGCGACCAGCGTCGACACGAGCGTCAGCCAGCTCTTCCAGGCTGCCGTGGGTCTGTCCGTCGGCGCTCTCTCCGGTGCCTCGAACACCATCTCGGTCGCGGCCGGCTCCCGTGGCAACTCAACGGCCGGCACCGTCGCGGACACCGGTCCCGCCGGTTTCGGTGCCGGGCAGGGCGGCGCCGCCGGGGCGGATGCCGGTGGTGCCGGGACGAGCAGCCCCCAGGACATATACGGCGCCGCCGCAGACCTTTCCTACAGCGCGCTGTCACAGGCGGCGGACGCGCTCTCGCGCGCGTCGGGCACCGTCTCCGGCGGCCTGGGCGGGTAGCCAGCCGGCCCCGGAGCCGGTCAGCCGAGTCCGGTCAGGCGGTGGCGGACGACACCCGTATTCCGCAGTATCGGCCGCTGGTGTCGATGGGTCGGACGCCCGCAGGGGCTGGACAGGGACCAGCGGCGCACCCTCGGGCGCGCCGACATCCTGACCGGACATGGACGGTTCCCCGTCGCGGTGAGAAAGGCATGGACACGGCGATGTTCGTGGAAGTCACCGCTTCGTGGAAGTCACCGTATCGTCCCGACGGTTTCTCGTCGCACACAGCGTGATCCGTCATCTGTCTGATCCAATATCTGATCCGACGTCTGTCATCGGTCCGCCAGCTGTCGCTCGTCGTCGGTGCGAGCCGCCGCGGGGCCGGTTCCGGCGGCGGGCCGCCGGCCCTGGCGGAGAACCGCTGGTTCCGGCAAAGAGCATGATCTACATGGGCGCCGTAATGCATTGTGTCGCTCCTGGACATACATTGCGCCGCTCCTGGACGAACATTGCGCCGCGCGTTCCTGGACGACGCTCTCGGACGAACGGACGAACGGCTGCCCTGGGACGAGCAGGTGGCCAACAGCAGGTGGTTGTGGTCCAACAGTGTGGTTGTGGTCCAACGGGTGGCTGTGCGCCGGGCCGGAGGCCGGTGGCGACCGGACCAGGCGCCGCGGGCGCGCGGAAATTCGTGTATCCGTGCACGTCGGCCCGCACATCCGGGGGGATTCCGCGGATAGCATGATGGTCATGCAGCCGTGGCTGTGGTGGTTGGTGATCGCCGGCGTTCTTGGCGTGGGCGAGATGCTTACCCTTGCCCTCATTCTCGGGATGACCGCGCTCGCGGCCCTGGTGGCAGGCGCGGTCGCCGGGGTCGGCGGCCCGCTGTCCGTCCAGCTTGTCGCGTTCGCCGCCACCTCCGTGGTGCTGTTGCTCGGGCTGCGGCCGGTCGCGCGCCGGCACCTGCACCAGGCACCGGCCACCGCGACCGGCACCGACGCGCTGATCGGTGTGACGGGTGTCGTCCTTGAGCCCGTTAACGGTGACGGTGACGGGCGGGTCAGGATTCGCGGTGAGATATGGTCGGCCCGCGCGACGATCGACGGTCAGGTTCTTGAACCGGGCACGAGCGTGCGCGTGCTGCGCATCGACGGCGCCACAGCCATCGTTCACCCCGCGCAGCTGTAGCGGGCCTTGGGACCGGGGAGGCGTCGATGGCCGGGCTGATCGCCACCGCGGTCATTCTGCTGGTGCTGCTGGTTTTTCTCAGCCGGGCGGTGCGGGTTGTTCCGCAGGCCCGGGCGGTCGTGGTCGAGCGGCTGGGCCGATACCACCGGACCCTCACCCCGGGCCTGGCCCTCGTCATCCCCGTTGTGGACCGGATCCGTGAACGCGTCGACCTGCGGGAGCAGGTGGTGACCTTCCCGCCGCGCCCGGTGATCACCGAGGACAACCTCGTCGTGGGTATCGACACGGTGATCTACTTCCAGGTCACCGACCCGCGCGCGTCCACCTACGAGATCGCCGACGTCATCAGCGCGATCGAGCAGCTCACTGTCACGACGCTGCGCAACGTGATCGGCAGCCTGAACCTGGAGCAGACCCTGACCTCCCGCGACGAGATCAACACCAGGCTGCGCGGTGTGCTCGACGAGGCGACCGGCAGGTGGGGCATCCGGGTCAACCGGGTGGAGCTCAAGGCCATCGAGCCGCCGCCGTCGATCCAGGACTCGATGGAGAAGCAGATGCGAGCCGAGCGGGACCGCCGGGCGGCGATCCTGTCGGCGGAGGGCGTCAAGCAGAGCGAGATCCTGCGGGCCGAGGGCGAGAAACAGGCCGCGATCCTGCGGGCCGAGGGCGAACGGCAGGCGAAGATCCTCGCCGCGCAGGGCGAGGCCGAGGCCATCACCACGGTGTTCCGGGCGATCCACGCCGGCAACGCCGACCAGAAGCTGCTCGCCTATCAGTACCTGCAGACCCTGCCGCGCATCGCCGAAGGTGAGGCGAACAAGGTGTGGATCGTTCCCAGCGAGCTGACCAGGGCGTTCGGGGGCCTCGCCGCGTTCGGCGGCCGCACCGACGGACCGGACCGGACGGATGGCGGGCAGGCCCGCTGACAGCTTTCGTCTCTTTTCCCCGCTCCGTCCACGCCGACGCCAGTATGCACGTACGGTCACCATAGTGACGCCGCTGGCTGCTGCGTTCTCCTGACATGTCGGGGGCGGAAACTGGGAGCGGGGCCACAGCGGCGCCCGTACGGCCCCGACGTCCGCCAGAGATCTGTCACCGCTGGATACGATCTAGGTTGCCGAGCTGATCGCGGATGCGGTTCCCGGCCGCGGCAGATGGTCGGCTCGCCCGGTCCGGGAGCCGACAGCGGGGGCGGCCAAACCGCGTCGCGGCCCGGCGCGGCTACCGGACCGGTACGTGTGGACCCGCAAGCGCCTGCGACGGACGTTGTGGGCGTCCTATGTCGACAAAGGGATGTACATGACGCCCACCGAGCAGCCGACCATCACCGACACGGACGATCTGTGCGTCGCGACGATCCGCACCCTGTGTATGGACGCGGTGCAGGCCGCGGCCTCCGGGCACCCGGGTACCCCGATGGCCATGGCACCGGTGATCTACACGCTGTGGCAGGAGTTCCTGCGCTTCGACCCCGACGATCCCGCCTGGCCGAACCGGGACCGGTTCGTGCTGTCGGCGGGGCACGCGTCGACGTTGCTGTACGCGACGCTGCACCTGGCCGGCGTCCGGGCGGTCGACCCCACCTACGAGACCCTCGGGGGGCCAGCGGTCACCCTCGACGACATCAGACGGTTCCGCCAGCTGGACGGGAGGTGCCCCGGCCACCCGGAGTACCGCTGGACGTCGGGGGTGGAGGCGACCACCGGACCGCTGGGCACGGGCGCGGCGACGGCGGTGGGCATGGCCATCGCCGGACGCTGGCTGGCGGCGCGGTTCAACCGGCCCGGCTTCGACGTGTTCGACCACGACGTGTACGCGCTGTGCGGCGACGGCGACCTGATGGAGGGGGTCGCGGCCGAGGCGGCGTCGCTGGCCGGCCACCTGCGGCTGGCCAACCTGTGCTGGATCTACGACAACAACCACATCAGTATCGAGGGCGGCACCGACCTGGCGTTCACCGAGGACGTGGCCACCCGGTTCATCGCCTACGGCTGGAACGTCACCCGGGTCGGCGACGCCAACGACCGCACGGCCCTGGGCCGCGCCTTCGAGACGTTCCGCCGTGAACCGCACCGCCCGACCCTGGTCATCGTCGACAGCCAGATCGCCTTCGGCGCCCCGACCAAGCAGGGCACCGCCGCCGCGCACGGGGAGCCGCTGGGGGAGGAGGAGATCCGGGCGACGAAGCGGTTCTACAACTGGCCGCCGGACGCGCACTTCCTTGTCCCCGACGGGGTGTACGAGCACTTCGCCGCCGGTGTCGGGAAGCGGGGCCGGGCCGAGCGGGACAGCTGGCTGGCCCTGCTCGACCGCTACCGGGAGGCATATCCCGATCTTGCCGGCCAGCTCGACCTGATCTGGCGTGGGCAGCTGCCCGACGGCTGGGACGCCAACATCCCCGTCTTCCCCGCCGACGGCAGGGGCCTGGCCACCCGGGACTCCTCCGGGAAGGTCCTCAACGCCGTCGCCGCCCGGGTGCCCTGGCTGGTCGGCGGCTCCGCCGATCTTGCCCCGTCGACGAAGACCCGGCTGACCGTCGACGGCGCTGGGGACTTCCAGGCCGCCAGCCCGGGCGGGCGCAACCTGCACCTTGGCGTCCGCGAGCACGCGTCGGCCGCGGTGGCCAACGGGCTGTCCCTGTCCGGGCTGCGGCCGCTGTGGTCGACCTTTCTGATCTTCTCCGACTTTGCCCGCGGTGCCCTGCGGCTGTCCGCGCTGATGGAGCTGCCGGTCATCCACGTGTTCACCCATGACTCCATCGGGGTCGGGGAGGACGGGCCGACGCACCAGCCGATCGAGCAGCTCGCCTCGCTGCGGGCCGTCCCCGGCCTGCTGGTGATCCGTCCCTGTGACGCGGGCGAGGTCGTGCAGGCGTGGCGGGTGGTCATGGGCCTGCGGCAGGAGCCGGCCGCGCTCGTCCTGAGCCGGCAGGCGCTGCCGACGCTGGACCGGGCCCGCTACGCCGACGCCGCCGGGCTCGCCCGCGGCGGCTACGTGCTGGTCGACCCCGCCGACGGCGATCCCGAGGTGATCCTGATCGGTACCGGCAGCGAGGTGCACCTGGCCCTGGCCGCCCACGAGGAGCTGACCGCGCAGGGGGTGCGCGCCCGGGTGGTCAGCCTGCCGTCCTGGGAGCTGTTCGAGCGGCAGCCCGCGCAGTACCGCGACCAGGTGCTCCCACCGGCGGTCCGCGCGCGGGTCGTGGTCGAGCAGGCGGCCACGCTCGGCTGGGAACGGTACGCCGGCCCGGACGGGGTGATCATCGGTATGCGGACCTTCGGCGCGTCCGCCCCGCTGCGGGCGTTGCAGACCAAGTTCGGTTTCACCCCGCAGGCGGTGGTCAGTGCCGCCAGGCAGAGCCTGGCCGCCGTCAGCGCTGTTGGTGACCCGGCGTAGACCGCGAGGATCCGGATCCGAAGATTTCGGTCACGATGTCGACGGCCGGCTGGTTCCCGGGGGAGTCCGCGGGAGCCGGTCGGCCGACGGCCCGTTCCGGTGTTTCCGCGATCGTTCCCTGCCGATCGTTGTCGGTTGTTGTCGGTTGTTTTGCGCTCCGGGTGTCGGCTTGACCTGGCTGTGCGCACCTGAGACGGTGAACAGGCCCCATGGTCGTGCGAGCGGTCCTGGGGTTTGGTTGTGCACAGGTTCGTCTGGTGTGCAGGTGACTGGGTACAGAGCTGGTTGGCACAGAGGTTGTACAGGGGCAGACGTGGTGGGTACCGGTAGGATTCTGCGTTTCGACGGGGTTCGTGGCTACGGTTTCATAGCGCCTGACGCTGGCGGCGACGATATTTTCATGCACGCAAACGATCTTCAAGATGAGAAGCATCTGTTCCAGCCCGGAACGCTGGTGGAGTTCGAGGCGGAGGAAAGCGACAGGGGCCCGAAGGCGTCGGTCGTCCGCCTGGCCCGTCGGGCCCAGGCCCGTCCGGCGCCAGCGAGTCCCCTGGCTTCCCCGAGCATGGCCAACGGGCGTTCGGACGCCGATGACGACGACATGTGCGACGTCCTCACCGTCGGGGAGTTCCGACACCTGCTGACCGAGACGCTCATCGAGTCGGTGCCGACCCTGACCGGCGGCCAGATAAGCCAGATACGGCAGCGGCTGACCAGCCTCGCGCAGGCGCGTGGCTGGGTCGAGTCCCAATAACCGGCCCGCTCAGGCCCCTACCGGCCCGGCCCGGAATCTGTCGACCCGCGCCGGTGCCCGGGCGCGTCGTTGCTGCCCGGACGCTGCGCCGGCCACACGGCTGGCCACGCTGCGCTGGCCGTACCACTGACCACACCATGCGCACGGCCGGATCTGTGACGTTGCTCCGGCTGGTCGATTCGCCTACCTGCGGGCGATCCGCCTGCCCGGCTGCGAAACACAGAAACACAACAGCGGAAAAAATGTTGCTGCCGGTCCGCGTTGACTGTTGCACGATACGCACCGGTTATCCGTGGAAGCGGTGTGTAGCGCCGTCACGCTGTGGCCAGCTTGTACCGTCTCGGCGGTCATCCTGAGACAGCACGCGTAAATGATACGCACAGTGAGTGCTGTACGTCGACATGCCGAGAAAACCGCCGCTTGCGACTACCGAAAGTAGTTCGCTACGTTGGCCGGGTTCTCAACGGCACCGGACCGCACGCCGAGTTCTGTCCACGGTCCGGTGTCTTCCGACTAGCGATCGCCAGGACAGAAGCGGGGGACCCACCTTTCCGCCGGACGTCGCCACCACGGTGGCCGTCCTTGGGGTGAAGTCGGCCGCGTGTATCCGCGCGTCGACCGGGCTTCCCGGCCCGAACCCGACAGCTAACCTCGCAGGCGTATGGGAAGGATCAGCGTTGCCTGCACATCAGGTGAATTCAGGTCCGGCTGCCGTACATCGTTCCAATTCCAATTCCAATTCCAATCCCGGCCCCAGGCGCGGTCGTCATCGCGCGCCCACGACCCGCTCCACCCTCGGCCGGATATCGGCGCGTACCGCGGTCGCCGCCGCGGCCACCGGCACTGTCGCCCTCTCCGGGCTGGCCTCGCCGGCCCTGGCGAACGACCGGGGCCTGGACACGGGCGGGACGGGCCGGACCGACGCCGCCACGACCAGTACGACCACCGCGACCAGCACGAACGCTGCCCGGTCAGCCGCCTTTACGATCACCCCGGCCGCCACCACGGGCACGGGCACGCTGGCGGCGCAACCGGTGAGTTTCTCGACGTCCTCCGCCAGCGGCTTCGGGGCGAAGCTCGTCTATCTGGCGTCGAAGCAGGCCGGCAAGCCGTACGTGTGGGGTGCCGAGGGGCCGCGGGCGTTCGACTGCTCCGGCCTCGTCCGGTACATCTACAAGCAGCTTGGCCGCAGCGTCCCGCGGACAGCCAACGCGCAGTACAACGCCTCCCAGAAGCTGTCGAAGAACGCCCGGCAGCCCGGTGACCTCATTTTCTTCGGCCGGCCGGGAGGCATCCACCATGTGGGTGTCTACGCCGGGAACGGGATGATGTGGGCCTCCCCGCACACCGGGGCCGTGGTCCGGCTCCAGAAGGTCTACACCAGTAACTATCTGGTCGGCCGTATCAGGTGACCGACCGCCCGGGCCGGGCTGGCGGCCACGGGGTGTCCAGGAGCCCCGGGCGGACAGCGCGGGAAACCACGGGTGGACGCCACGAAAATTTCTCCCGGTTGTTGCCGGACAGATTTTCTCGGAACACCGTCGGATTCTTTTGGCTCCCGTTCCGGGTGTTCAAAAAACGCCTGTAGAAACGCATTGAATTGCCTTTTTGGCGCTCTGGGGGCGACACCGGAGCCTCCTGAAGCAATGTGGTGAACGGCCTGTTCGGCGACCCGAATGACGTTTTCCCAGCGGCTGGTAGAGAACTCGGGAAATATAGTTCTCGAGCCGGCCCTAGAGAGTACTGTGCCGGCATTTCCGGCAACGGGCGATCCTTTCGACGATATTTTAGGTGAGAGTCTGATTATGGCCAGGGGAAGGCACAGAAAACCCGGTCGGTGCAACGGCGCCGCATTAGCGGGCACCGTCGGGCTCATCGGGACGACGGCTGGAATGATGCTGACCGCGGCTCCGGCCAGCGCGGCCGGGACGTCCGGGTCCGCCGTCGTCACCGACACGACCATCGCCCGCGTCGCCGCGAACGCGGGGCTGCCCAGCTGCCGAGGGGTGCCGCTGGGCACCTGGGTGGCGGTGGCGCTCGCGGAGTCCGGTGGCAACGCCAAGGCGCGTAACGCGCGCGGTGAGGACTCCCGCGGGCTCTGGCAGATCAACGCGCGGGTCCACGCGAGCTGGCTGGCGGGCAGGAACCTCTACGACC
Source organism: Protofrankia symbiont of Coriaria myrtifolia (assembly GCF_900634755.1). Classification (NCBI taxonomy): domain Bacteria; kingdom Bacillati; phylum Actinomycetota; class Actinomycetes; order Frankiales; family Frankiaceae; genus Protofrankia; species Protofrankia symbiont of Coriaria myrtifolia. The sequence goes on along the minus strand of NZ_CAAAFS010000196.1, from coordinate 6,841 downwards.
CGGCCACCAACGCGTGGGCTGCGAAGAAGGTGTGCGACAGCCAGGGCGTGCGTGCCTGGAGCGCCTACACCAATGGTTCCTACCATCGTTATCTGACGCGGGGAAACACCGCCGCGGCGGCGGTGAAAGCCAGCCCGGCGAGCGCGTCGACAACACGGTCGAGCACCCCTGTCCCGGCCGTCAGCGGGATCAGCTACACCAGCCGGAACTGTTCGGTCCCATCGTCCGCGGCGACCGTGAGAAACGGCAGTAAACCGCGTACCGAGGTGGCCAGGGTACAGCAGCGGCTGACCGATCTCGGATACTCTCTCGCGGTCGACGGAATATTCGGTCCGCGGACCACCAGGGTGGTGAAGGATTACCAGCGGCAGCACGGCCTCGTGGCCGACGGAATAGTCGGCGCCCGCACCTACGCCCAGCTGTTCCCATGCGGCTGACAGCTGGGTGCTACTGACGGCCCTGGGTACCTCCCCCTCCCTCGGGTGCCCGGGGCGCCACCGTCCGCGGGCGGCCCCGGCCCTGGCCCACCAGGCCGGGGCCGCCGCGGACGGTGCGTACCGCTGGACAACGGCCGTCAGGTCAGCGCCAGTTCCTGCGGGACGACGATGACGTCGACGAGCGCGCCGCGCCGCCACACGGTCAGTTCGAGCGGGCGGCCGATGGTGTCCTCGGTCATCAGCCGTTGCAGGTCCCCCGGGGTGGCGACCGGCTGCCCGGCGACGGAGAGCACCAGATCGTCGGCGAACAGGCCGGCACGACCGGCCGGGCTGCTCACGACGACCTCGGCCAGCCGCACGCCGTGCCGCCGACCGAACCGCTCGGCCAGGTGCGGCGGCAGCGGTGCCCGGGTGCTGGCGACCCCCAGGTAGGCGCGCCGTACCCGGCCGTCGCGCATGAGCGCGGCGAGGATGTGACGGGTGGTGGTGTTGACCGGGACGGCGAGCCCGAGCCCGATCCCGGCGACGGCGGTGTTCACCCCGACGACGTGGCAGTCGGCGGTGACCAGCGCGCCGCCGGAGTTGCCCGGGTTGAGCGCCGCGTCCGTCTGGATCACTTCGTCGATGACGCGGACGGTGGCGCCGGCCCGGGTGGGCAGGGAGCGCCCGAGCGCGCTGACGACCCCCGCGGTGACACTGCCGGTCAGGCCCAGCGGGTTGCCCACCGCGACGACGAGCTGACCGACGGAGAGTGTGGCGGCGTCGCCGAGCGTCGCCGGGGCCGGCGTGCCGCCGCGGGCCCGCAGCACCGCGAGGTCGGAGAGCGGATCGGCGCCGATCACGTCCACCTCGCTGTGGGTGCCGTCGGCGAACTCGGCCAGGCCCGCCGCGCCGCCGCGGCCGGCCTGTCGTCCCGTGCGCCTCGATCCACTGTCGACGACGTGGGCGGAGGTGAGCAGGAAGCCGTCGTCGGTGAAGACCACGGCGGATCCGGCTCCCTCGCCGCGCGGCGTCAGTACCCGCAGGCTCGCGACGGCGGGGGAGACGGTTGCGGCGACTCGGGTGACGACCTGTGAGTAGGCATCGAGCGGATCCTGCATCCTGGCCTCCCATCCTGCTTACATAATTACGTCATTAGAAGCAGCGGATGACGCCCAATGTTCCCTGAGTGTTCCCGAGGTTCCCTGGGCCTGTTCGTTCCCCGCGACCGGCGGCGGGACGGCGGCGGGATGTAGGTTCACCGACGTGGTCGAGGTGTCCAGGCAGCGCTTCGAGGACCTGGTGGCCGAGGCGCTGGACAGCCTGCCGCCCCAGCTCGGCCGCCAGATGTCCAACATCGCGGTCGTCGTCGAAGACGAGCCGCCGTCACCGGGGCTGCTCGGGCTCTACGAGGGCGTGCCGCTGACGCAGCGGGGTGACTGGTACAGCGGGGTGCTGCCGGACCGGATCACGATCTACCGGTGGCCGATCTGCGACCTGGGCCGCACCGAGGAACAGGTCGTCGAGCAGGTGCGGGTGACCGTCATCCACGAGGTGGCCCATCACTTCGGTATCGACGACGGGCGGCTCGCCGAGCTCGGCTGGGAGTAGGAACCCGCCGGCGGTCACCGCGGCCCACGCCATCCATTGTGCCGCTGTGTGCACGATGTCGCTGTGTGCTGCTGCTCCTGTTGTCCCGCTCCGGGCGAAGTCACTGTTTGTAGTGTCCTTGTTGGCAGATAGTTGACTTATGGTTGCTCTACGTGTCTACTTCATGTCGTGGTCGGTCAACTACGGAAAGTCGTTACCCGGCCATCTCGTCGCTGTTGAGGCGACGTGTCCCGCAGCGCCGCGCCAGTGCGCGAGCTGCCGGTGCATGAGTTGGCCAAGGAACAAAGGAGCAACTGTGTGTAGGAAGCTGAAAGCGGCGTTCGCCACCGCTGTGCTGGCTGGCAGCCTGGGGGCCGTGCCGTTGCTGTCCGGGCAGGCCGCCGTCGCAGCCCCGGGCGGGGCGGGCTCCAGGCCGTCCAACCTGCAGGCGGTCGGCCTGACCAGCGACGGCAGCAGGCTGGTCCCGTTCTCCGTTCGCTCCCCGCAGCGCGCGGGATCGGGGGTGCCCGTCACCGGGCTCATCGGCCAGGACACCCTGCTCATCGGGATCGACTACCGGCCCCAGGACGGGCTGCTCTACGGCGTGGGCAACGGTGGCGGTGTCTACACGCTGAACACCACCACCGGGGTGGCCACCGGGGTGGCCACCGGCGTGTCCCACCTGGGTGGCCCACCGTCCGGTTTCACCTCTTTCGGCGTTGACTTCAACCCCGTCAACGGCCTGCTGCGCGTCGTCAGTGACTCGAGCCAGAACCTGCACCACGACGTCGTCGCCCATGTGACGAATGCTGACACCCCGTCGTCCGCCCTCGGCGTCACCGCCATCGCCTACACCAACAACGACAGCGACCCGGCGACCGGTACCACGCTGTACGACATCGACACCAACCTCAACCAGCTGGTGATCCAGTCGCCGCCGAACAACGGCACCCTCGCCACGGTCGGCGCCCTCGGCGTAGACCCGGCTCTCAATGCCGGTTTCGACATCTACAGCACGGTCTCCGGAGGCAGCGCCGTCGACGCCACCGGGTTCGCGACGCTGTCGGTCGCCGGGCAGTACGGCCTGTACTCGGTCAACCTGATCACCGGGCACGTCGATCTGATCGGGCAGTTCCCGACCGGAACCGCGATCTCCGACCTGGCCGTGAAGCCGTAACGACAGCTCCCGTCCACGGCTCTTCCCCGTTCGTGGCCCGTTCGCGGCCCCCGGTCGATCACGGACCGGGGGCCGCATCGCGTTTCCGACAGGAAAGGCCCGTCCGTCCTGGTCATCCCCGGTGGATCGCTGTAGTCAACGCTGTTGACGGCACTGGCGCGACGATCTGATCTTCGAAGTGTCCCCGGCCGCGGGTCCTGTCCACCGGGGCGGTCACCGGAACCGCTGGCAGCGACGCCGGTACACGGCTGGTGGGCAGGCCGGCCATGACGGCCATCCGAGCGAACTCGGCCGCGTCGTGGACGGCGGCTCCGCCGTGGTCGTTGTTGAAGTAGACGTAGGCCTCTCCCTCCGGCCAGCACTCGGCGATCCGGCGGATCCAGCTGCTCAGGGCCTGGCGGCCGTACCGGGGGGCGGGGCGGGCACGACCAGCGTGCAGGCGCAGGTAGCCCCAGCCGGCGGGCCGCCACAGCGGTGTGACCGGCCGGCTGCCCCGGTCCGCCCAGCACAGTGCCGTGTCGTGTGCGCGAAGCACACCGTGGACCTCACCGGTCCACCAGCTCGGATGCCGTGGTTCCACGGCCACCCGGACGTCGGACGGGAAGCAGCCCAGGCACGCGTCGAGACGGACGGGATCGGCGCGCAGGTTCGGCGGCAGTTGAAGCAGCACGGGACCGAGCCGGTGGCCGAGACCGGCGGTGTGCGCCAGGAACCGTTCGACGGGCTCGGCCGGGTCCCGAAGGCGTCTGACGTGGGTGAGGAAGCGGCTGGCCTTGACCGCCATGATGAAGTCGGGTGGAGTCTGCTCCCGCCAGCGCGCGAAGACCTCGGGTGCCGGCAGTCGGTAGAAGGCGTTGTTGCACTCCACCGTCGCGAACCGGTCCGCGTAGTACCGCAGCCAGGCACGCCGCGGCACCCCGGCCGGGTAGAGCACCCCCGCCAGTCGGCGTACTGCCATCCGGACGTCCCGACGAGCATCGGCACACGGCCAGCGTGAGGGGGCGATCGAGGACCGCCCCGACGGTCAGGGTCCGCTGGTACCGGCCATGGACGGATCAGGGACGAAGGACGAACGCCCTGACATCATGGACGGACACCCTGATGGTGCTGTGGCATGCGCAGGTGGGCCGTCTGGTGGGTGACAGCCTCGATGTGGCCGGCCGCGACGTCGAGTAGCAGGTGGGCCAGCTCGGACAGGGCGCGGGATGCCGCGACCTCATCGCCGATCTTGGGAATCTCGGCGTCGGCGGGGTGCCGCCGCGCGTGCCCGACGCCCCGCAGCTCGCGTTCGGAGTCCGAACGCGGTCCCGGGCGCAGCGCCGCCTCCGCGCGGGTGTGCCCGTCGTCCTCGGTCAGGAGTACGTCGACCGTCCACCTCTTGGTGTGGATCATGATCGGTCGCCACCTTTCCCAGCAGACAGCCCCCAGTGGGATCTGGATCTCTGGCAGCGCGGGAAAACATGACCGCGTTGCCATGGTCCTTTCAGCCTGGCTCCTCCTAGCCTGGCACGGCTCGACGGCCACCGCGAACGCATCCGTAACCGGCACGGATCTCCAGAGAGGATCTGTCGAAGTATCGCAGTAGTCGTGCGCGGCCCGTGCGGGGAACAGCCTGCCGCTCCCGAACGGTACGGGATGAGGAGGACTGCCTGGTCAGCCGTGCATTCCTCGGAGGGTGTCCGGTACCGGTTGTTGTTCGGTACCGGTTGTCACTAAGCGCGCGAAAGATCAGGGCTAGAGGTACTGGGCGGGCCAGGGGGCGCCCGCGGCTGAGGCTGCGGCCAGCCGGGCGGCGCCTCGGGCCACCACCAGGTCCGGAACCTGGATGCGGGCCACGGTGCAGGCGGCCCAGAGCTCGGGGAGGGTGCGGGCACGGGCGGTGACCAGGGCGGCGTTCCAGTAACCGGGGTAGTTGAGAGTGCCGCCACCCACCCGGAGGACGTCGGGATTGAGGATGTTCAGCAGGGTGGCCATGGCCAGCCCGAAGGCGTCCCCGGCTGCCTCGACGACGCCCCGGATGGCGGGGTTTCCGGCGGCGAGCGCCGCGCGCACCTGGGCCGGGGGCAGACCGGCGGCCTGGACGATCGAGGCGCCGCCGGCCAGTTCGTCGAGCCGGCGTACGCCCCGCGGGGTGGGTACCGGCATGCTGCCGACCTCGCCGGCCCAGCCCCGGCCGCCCCGCACCACCCGACCCTGGTGGAGGTACGCGGAGCCGACGGCGGTGCCGGAGAGCATCACCACGGCGGTCCGGGCGTCACCTATGTCGGCGGCCTCCTCGGCCAGGGCGGCCCGGATGTCGTTGACCAGCAGATGGGGGGCGGCGAGGCCGGCCGGGCCGGGCCAGCCGTTGAGCGCGGGCAGTACGTCGCAGACAGCGACCCGGCCGTCCTCGACCAGCCCGGGGACGGCGATGCCCACTGAGACGGGGGCCAGGCCGTGGTCGGCGAGGAACTTCTCGATGGCCGTGCCGATGCCGCCGGGGGTGGCGCCGGGGCCGGTGGCGACGCGGACGGTCAGGGGCTCGTCATGACCGGGCCGGTGGGCGAGCATGAGGAGCTTGGTGCCGCCGATGTCGATGCCGACGGTGGGGTGGCTTGTCATCGGGGTTCAGTAGACACCTTCCACGGCGGGCTCGCCGTCCGCCTCGGACAGGGGGCGGACGTCGGTCACACCGTCCCAGGGGAACCAGGGATGCGGGCCGGTGCGGCGGGCGGTGTCGCGTTCCAGGAGGTTGGGAAGGAAGAGGTCCTCCAGCAGGGTGGTGGTGAGCACCCGGCCACGCGCCCCCACGGGGACCTCCCGCAGTGGATCGGCGGGGTCCACCACCCGCTGGACGGCCAGGGGCGGGGGGAGGTGGTAGACGCGGGACCCCTCGGGCATCAGGGCGTGGCCCACCAGGGTGTTTCCGTAGGTGTCGATCCAGCGCACGCCCTGGAGGTACTCCTCCTCCAGGAAGCGGATCTCCTCGGCGGAGCAGGAGGTCCCGCCGGTGCACACAGCCTTCACGCCGTGGGCGGCCAGAGGTTCGTCGAACTCGCCGACCAGGGCGAGCAGCAGCTTGGAGGTGGTGAACAGAAGGGAGGGCCGCTGGCGGGCGAGGAGGGTGCGGGTCTGGGCGGTCAGGTGCTGGATGTAGCTGTCGGCACTGCCCTTCGACTGGAGCTCGGACTTCACCCAGCGGGGGTCGAAGTCGATGAAGGCGGCGGATCCGCACCACCGGTCGGCGAGGCGTTCGACGAAGTGGGCGTACTGGTGGGGTCCGCTGGGGGTCATGGCGACGATGTCGCCGCCGTCCAGACCCCGTACCTCCAGCATCACCCGGTAGAGGGTCACCTCGTCGTCGAGCTTGCTGACGTTGACGACCCGGCACGGTTCTCCGGTGGTGCCGCCGGTCTCGAAGACCCGGAAGGGGCGGTGGCGCAGGCCACGCGGGAGGAGGTCACGGGGGCGGGCGGCGCGTAGTTCGTTCTTGTCGAAGAACCCGAACAGCGCGAGGGAGTCGAAGCCGGTGATGTCGCGGAGCGGGTCGAACGGCAGGGTGGCGCGGCGGCGCAGCCAGAACGGTGAGCCGGTCGCCTCGGAGAAATGCCAGTGGATCATCCGGAGCGTCCACTCGTCCAGGCCGTGGCGCAGGGCCGGGAGCCGTTGCGCCATGAGG
>NZ_CAAAFS010000195.1:0-5415 GCF_900634755.1 Protofrankia symbiont of Coriaria myrtifolia | reverse complement strand
GGCTGGGGTCATGCGTCGACTCCTTGGTCGGGCGACAGGCCGCCCGGCATCGTGTGGACGAAGAGTGAACGCTGCTGGACCGCGTCGGCCAGAGCGGGCCCGGCCCGCAGGACGGCGGCGAACGGGAAGGGGAGTTCGCGGCCGAGAAGCGGGTGCGGCGTGTCCGGGGTGCCGGGGTCGGCGAGGCAGATCAGGGTGGGGGCCAGGAAGACCAGCGAGCCGTGCCGGTGGAGCAGCGGACGGGTGGTGACCACCTCGTCGGCGGGCTGGATCAGCCGGTGGGCCAGCTCCGCGATACGGGGCGCCATGACGGGGTCGGGGATCGCGGCCTGCGGATGGGCAGGGTCGGGCGGCTGGATGCCTATGGCGTCCAGCCGGGCTCCGAGAACGCGGGCGACCGGGGCGGGGTCACCGGCGCAGAGCACGGTGCGGACGTTCTTGCAGAACCGGCCGCTGTTGCCGGCGACCAGGGGGGTCAGCCAGTCGGCGGCGGCCTGCGGGTCGTGGTCCGCCGGGACCAGGGCACAGCCCCGGCCGGGGCCGTGCAGGGTGAGGGTGGGCAGGTCGGGGAGCTGGGCGGCGATGCCGTCGCCGCCGTAGATGATCTGACGGTCGGTAAGGGTGATCAGCGTGGGGAGGACCTCGGGGACAGTGGTGTAGCAGGCCAGCCGGCGGCCAACAGGGCCGCCACCATGCGGACAGTGGAGAGCGGTTCCCGGCGGCTGGGACGGATCCAGACCGTTTCGCTGGTCAGTACGGCGTCGAGTACCGAGACCAGACAGGTGAAGGTGTTGGCGGGCAGCGAGACCAGCGTGCGGGTGGCCTGCGGCCCGGGCGGTGGCGTTCCGGCGGGGAGGCTGTCGCGGAGCAGGGTGATCCACTGCTCGGTGAGTGGTTCCGGGAGCCCTGCGACCGAGGCCATCGCTGCCCGGAAACCGGCCGCGTCCTGGTCGCCGAGGCTGCCGATCGGCAGAGTGCCCTGGTCGAAGAGGTCCAGGGCACGGCGTACGATCCGCAGCCGCTGGGTGTGGTCCGGCGGGGGGCCAGGAGGCGTACGGGAGCGCCGGGCATCGGCGGCGATCAGGGCCCGGGGAACCAGTGACAGCCGCCATCCCCCGCCGCCGGGCAGTGGGGCGGAGTCCAGCGAGTCGTACCACTCACCCCGCCGGAACACCGGCACGGTGCCTCCGCCGGGGGCGGCCGGGCCGGCCGGGGCGGCGCCACCGGCAACCGCCGGGGCGTCGGACGATCGGTCAGGCGCCGTCATCGGCGGACCAGGGTCGGGTCCAGCGGCTGTCGGTGCGGGCGCCGTCGAGCTGGAAGCGGAGGTCGGCGGACAGCCGCATCCGGTGGGTGCCGGTGTCCAGAGAGGCGTGGACGATGTGCGGGGTGTGGATGGTCAGGTCTCCGGTGGTGTAGTCGGCCCACAGCCAGCGGCGGGCCGTCCGCTCCGCCGTCCACCGCAGGTCGTGGCTGATCGGACGGGAGTCGTGGGGACGGTCGGTGACGTCGCGCAACGGGTCCAGCTGGTCGGGGGTCAGGGTGTGGGAGCCTTCGAGGTAGATCAGGCCGCCCATCGGCAGCGGGCAGTCGCCGAGCGGGATCCAGGTGGTGAGCAACTGGTCGGTGCCTCTGGTCATGTACTCGTAGTCGGTGTGGGCGCGGGAAGCGCGCAGGGACCCGAGGTAGAAGTGGCGGACGATCTTCCGGGGTAGTAGCTGCGCCGGGCCCTGCAGGAGCGTTTCGGCGAGCCGGCGCAGCACCGGCTGCTCGCTGAACCGCTGGAACTGCGGGGAGCGGACGAAGCTGTGGGCCGGGTGGCCGGGTACTCCGTACTCCCCTGTTCCGGCGGGCACGGTACCCGAGTAGACACCGCTGACCGGTGGTGTTCCCGGGGCGAGGAATCCGGGGTCGAGCTGGGCGAAGTACTGCTCGCGCAGTCGCAGCACCTCGTCCGGGTCGAGGACTCCACGGAGCAGGAGGTGGCCGTCACGGCGCAGCCGCTCGCGGAGCGCGGTGGGCTCGGCGAGCAGGTCGGAGCTGTCCGTCATCGGCACGAAGTAGGTGTCGTTGAAGGGGATGGCCGCTCCGTTGGAGGTCAGCCCACTTACCGGGCGTGCCGTGGTCATCGCGATGTCCGCTCCCTGCGGGGTGGGTGACGGGTCAGCAGAGGTTGGCCAGTTCGGTACGGAGGGCGGCCAGGGTGCGTTGCTGCTGGGCGGGGGTGATCGACGGGTAGAGCGGCAGGCAGATGTGGTGGGCGGCGAACCAGCGGGCCTGCGGAAAGTCCCGGGCCGGCGGGGCACCCTGGGCGGTGAAATACGGCTGCTCGCAGAGCAGGGTGTCGTAGACCTCACCGGCCAGGGCGACACCGTGCCGGGTGCGCAGCCGGGCCTTGAGGGTGGCCCGGTCGACACCGTCCGGCAGGTACGCCAGGTACTTGTAGCCGTTGGCGGTGACCCCGGCCGGGACGTCATAGCGGCGGAGTCCAGGCACCCCGGACAGATGTTCGTCGTACCGGGCGGCGAGCGCCTGCCGGGCCCGGGTCGCCGCGTCGAAGCGCTCCAGTTGGGCGAGACCGATGGCCGCGTGCACCTCGCTCATCCGCCAGTTGCTGCCGGGGCAGTCGTGCAGGCCTGCCTCGTAGGCCACCTTGCCGTGGTCCCGCAGCCGGCGGACGGTGTCCAGTTCGGCGGGGCCGGGGGTGGTCAGGATACCGCCTTCGGCGCTGGTCAGAACCTTGGTCGGGTAGAGCGAGAACGCTCCGTAGGAGCCGAAGGTGCCGGCCGGGGCCCCGTCGAGACGGGAGCCGAAGGCGTGCGCCGCGTCCTCGACCAGCGGGATCCCCCGGGCCCGGCAGGTTTCGGTGACCTGGTGGATCGCGGGGGAGATCACGCCGCCGATGTGGACCACGGCGACGGCCGCCACATCGGGGTGCCGCTCCAGGGCCTGTTCCAGCGATGCGGGGTCCAGCCCCAGGCCGTCGAGCTCCATGTCGACGAAGTCCACGACGGCCCCGGCGCGGACGGCGGCCGCGGCGGTGGCGAAGAAGGTGTTGACCGGGACCAGCACGGTGCGGCCGGCCACCCCGATGGTACGGAAAGCGATCTCCAGCGCGGCCGAGCCGGAGCTGACCGCGACCGCCTCCCGACCCACCCAGGGTTCGGCCCGGGCCTCGAACTCGGCGACCTGCGGGCCGAGGGTGAGTGTCCCGGAGGCCAGCGCCTCGTCGACCCGGTCCGTCACCTCCCGGCGGGCCGCGACGTCGAACCGGAGCCGTAGCGCGGGCACCGGTACGGCGGGCCGGACAGCGTTCTTGCCGAGGGCGTCGAGGAAGAAGGCGGTGGCACGTTCGGGATCGGTGGCGTGGCCCATGGGCAGGCCGAGAATCTCCAGCCGGTGTTGGGCGGAGCCCAGCGCGTAGGCCTTGCGGAGCTGTTCGGCGGCCGACTCGGTGTCCTGACGGCTCAGCGTCGGGTCGATGGTGCCGTACTGGACCTGGAGTGGTGCCGGGCAGAGAGCGGCGTAGAGGTCGGGCAGGTCGGCATGGCGCAGGATGCCCGGGAGCATGGCCACCGGGTTGCCGCTGAGGAGTTCGCCGTGGAGCAGCGGGTAGCTGCCGAGGTGGCTGGCGGCGCAGAGCGGGAGTGGTTCGCCGTCCTGCAGCAGGGCGGTGTGCAGGGCGACGGCGGCGCCCAGGCTGTGGCCGAACAGCCCGATCCGCTCCGGGTCGGCGTCCGGGTGCCCGCGCAGCCAGCCGAGCGCGCCGAGGGCGTCCTCGACCAGCGCGCCCAGCAGCGGCTGGCTACCGAGGCTGAACGCCTGGGTGAGGACCGCGGCCTCGTCCCGGCCGGAGAGCAGGGCGGCTGGCAGGCCGCCGTCGAGTCCATAGTCGACGGTGAGGGTGAGCAGTCCGGCCCGGGCCAGCCGCTCAGCGATGTTGCGGTCCGGGTGATCGGGCGGCTTCAACCCGGTGACCTGCTCCAGGACCGCCCGCCGGCCCGGGCTGACCAGTACCGCCGGCCGAGGACGGGGCGGTCCGGAGGGCGCCAGCAGCACCGCCCGGATGCCGTCCCGCGCAGGGGAACGAAGCTCGTACCGCTCGACCCGGAGCCCCGGCAGCTCCCCGGTGGTCCGCCGCATGGTTTCCAGCGGGGTGACGGAGCCGGGGTCGACGTGGGCGAGCCGAGCGACGGCGGAGCGGATCCGCCGGTTCTGGCCGGCCGGGTCGGTCCGCTCGGACGACGTGTGACGCAGCGCGGTTTCATCGGCGAACCTGCGTCGTAGCCGGGAACTCTGCACGGGCGATCCTTACAGTCGATCAGACGGAGCGGGTGGTCAGACGAAGTCGGCGTGCAGGGTGGCGGGGACCTCGACGCGGTAGGAATCGAGCGCGTCGTCCAGGTGGATCTTCCCGCGCCGGAGCCACTCCAGGAGTTCGTTCTGCGGCCGGTAGAAGCAGGACTTGTACAGATCGGTGCGCTGTGGGTTGGATTCCTCCCACGAGGCCCGCCTTCCGCCCTCGAGTATCTGTAGGTATCCTTCCTTCAGCACGTTCCCGATCAGATAGCGGCTGTTGAGGTGCACCTGCGGGCAGGGATACAGATTTCCGTCGGCGCCGACGGCGGTGACGAAACGGCTGTAGTGGCATTTTTCGAAGTCGCCCTCGACCTCCTCCACCTGGTCCATGGGGCCCCGATCGAGTTTGGGTACTGAAACCTCGAAATCTGTTGTCGCCATCTCCGCCGCGTCGTTCAACCCGGCTGTGATATCGGCCATCATGGTCTTGATCGTGTCGTGTCCGAGGCCACTGTAGAACTCGGGCTCGAAGCGCACGTAGTGGGCGCCTGAGTCATGTGCGAGTCGGGCCGCCTGGCGGATTTCGCGGTAGTTCTGGGCGGTGATGACGAAGTTGAATCCGATGCGGAAATCCGGGTCGACGGCGGCGGCGCGTAGCCGGCCCGGCGACTCCAGAAATGTCCCGAAGGTGCCGTCACGGTCGTGGGTGATGTCGTTGAAGGTCTTCTCGGTGCCGGCGTTGAGGCCGATCCGGACCCAGGTGTGGGTCTCGGCCACGCATTCCCTGATGCCCGGGTGGGTCAGCCGGGACCCGTTGGTGATCAGCCCGATCCGCAGCCCGGCCGCGGCCGCGGCGCGGGTGATCTGCTGGTAGCCCGGATGGATCGTGCATTCGCCGCTGCCGCAGAAGGTGACCGCCCGGCCGCCGGTGGCGGCGAACTCGTGCATGAGCCTGACGGCGGCATCGGTTTTTATCGAGTCCTTGAAGGAGAACAGGTCGTAGAAGTTGCAGAATTTGCATCGCATGTTGCAGGCGCCCATGATGCCGATCCGCATGTGGATCGGGCGGATCTCCTCGCCGTTCACGAATTTACGGACCATTTCTTCGTGTGCCAG
>NZ_CAAAFS010000194.1:0-12966 GCF_900634755.1 Protofrankia symbiont of Coriaria myrtifolia | reverse complement strand
ACCCAGAACCTTGGTGGGGGCGTGCGCCTGGTCCAGGGAGACCACCGGTATTCCTTCGGGGTTTTTCGGCAGTGCCGAGTCGTGCGGCGATGCGGACTGTTCCTGGCCCATGGCGAGTTCCTTTCGTAGGTGACGGACGGTCAAAATATCTGTCTACGCTATGATCCACCCTGATGTGCTGACATGCGGGTTTTCAAGATGACCATTTTCTGTGTTGAAGCTCCGGCAGTCCTCCGTCGATCCTGCGTCGACACCGAATCCCGAAGATCCAGGGTTCTGCCGGCCGCATCTGTGGCATGTCCGATTCCGGCGCGGTGTCCGATCTCGACGTTCTCGAGGATGCCGAGGGCGTCGGGGACGGAGTAGTAGGCGCTGACGAGGTAGGAGATGATGGCTTTTTCGTTGATGCCCGTGAAGCGGACGTTCAGGCTGGGCTGGACCTCGTCGGGGATACCGGCGTGGTGTGGGCCGATACACCCTGCGCCTCCTCGCCGACGCGGACCGCCAGGATGGATGTGCTCCGGGTGGTGGTGATGGGATTTTGTCGCTGGGGAGGATGGGGCCGCCGCGCCAGGCGGATATGCGGTGGCCGGCGATGTCGACGCTCCGTGGGTAGAGGCCGCGGCGGTTGGCCTCCCGGCCGAACGCGGCGATCGCCCGGGGATGCGCGAGAATGAACTGCGGATTCTTCCACACCGTGGCCAGCGGTTCGTCGAGGTCGTCGGGGGTGGGCGGGCCGGTGCGGATGTGGATGCGTTGTTTGAGGTCGGCGTTGTGGAGGAGGTCGAAGCCGCGGTTGTTGAATAGTTCGTGTTCCTGGCGTTCGTGGAGGGCTTCGATGGTGAGGCGGAGTTGCTGTTCGAGCTGGTTGTTGGGTTCGTTGTGGAGGTCGGCGACGCGGCTGTGGACGCGCAGGATGGTCTGGGCGACGCTGAGTTCGTATTCGCGGGGGGCGAGTTCATAGTCGACGAAGGTGCCGGGGAGGTCGGGTTCGCCGTGGTGGCCAGCGGTGAGGTCGATAGCGGCTTTGCCGTATTTGTTCTGGGCTGGTCGGGGCGGGTGCGGTACTGGTCGAGGATTTCTTGGAAGGCGCTGCGGGGGAGGGTGAGGATGGTGGTCGCGGTGGCGGCGGTGGTGTATTGCCAGGTGCTGTCGGAGCCAGTGAGGGTGTCCTCGCCGAAGTAGTCTCCGTCGGCGAGGACGCCGAGGGTGGTCGCCGCTGCTGTCGGCGGCTGATGCCACTGGCTCTGTCACCGCATCTACCACCAATCTCTGATCCTGCAACCGGTCGCTCTTCCCTCACCGGGGCTACCGTCTGACGGCTGAGGTCGGCGAGCGATCGTGATGAACGGTCGCGGCGCACAGGGGGTGGCTGCCTGCCTGTTCGTAGGCGGCCATGAGTTGTTCATGACGATTTGGTGCGGTGAGTGCGCGCCAAATATTAACTGGTTCGCGTGAGATTCACAACTGATTCGTCTTCCCCTGCTGTCGCGTACCAACCGTGATGGCCAGGTGGTTACCGGCGGTGGTGGCGATTCTGCCGGCCGAGGCTTCCGACAACGGCATGAATGCTTTCCGGACGGCGCGGGTGGCCTGCGGTCACCAGGATTTCCCGCAGGCCGGCGACGACGTGCGGTGAAAAGCACGGTGAAAGGTGACGCGGTACCGGCCCGCGGCCTGGCCGCGGCGGACCGTACGGCCCGGTCCCAGGTGTTGGCCGATATCATGCGGACCGGGCTCGCGGCGGTCCTCCCATATGTTCCGACCCGGCGGCCCGGCAGGTGGTTCACCAGGTCGGGACGGGTGTCGAGGACGGCCGTCCGCCACGGGGCGCCGCTACCGGACCTGCGGTGACAATGGCCGGCGGGGTATCCGGCCGCAGCCGTCCTCCGACTTCCGTCAAGCCGGTATTGTATTCGCTGAAACGACATGGCCGGTTTTCCGGCGATAATTCACCGGTATCCGTCCAGCGGATTGTTCAGCGAATTTTCCGGCGGTCGCCGGGGTCGTTCACGGAACGGACGGTACTGGCTTCGAGCCGTCACAATTTCTACTACTTTCCGTAGTCATCCCGCTTTGATCTTCGATGAGATGTTGCGGAAAGTAGTTAATCTTTCTCTCCGGTGGAGCTGCTACCGAGCGTCACGGTGCTATCCCCGCCGGCCGGGTCGCCACTCCGCGCCGCTCGGCCGGTGGGGCGGAAGCGGCGCAGCCGCAGCGAGTTGGAGACGACGAACACGGAGCTCAGCGCCATGGCCGCACCGGCGATCATGGGGTTGAGCAGGCCGGCGGCGGCCAACGGAAGGGCGACGACGTTGTAGGCGAAGGCCCAGAACAGGTTGCCCTTGATGGTGGCCAGGGTGCGCCGGGACAGCCGGATGGCGTCCACGGCCGCGCCGAGATCCCCGCGGACGAGGGTGATGTCACCCGCCTCGATCGCGGTGTCCGTCCCGGTCCCCACGGCCAGGCCCAGATCGGCGCGGGCGAGCGCGGCGGCGTCGTTGACCCCGTCCCCGACCATCGCGACGACCCGGCCCCGCGCCTGCAGCCGGGCGACGACGTCGACCTTGTCCGTGGGCAGTGCCTCGGCGATCACCTCGTCGATGCCGGCCTGCGCGGCAACCGCGTGGGCGGCTCGGGCGTTGTCACCGGTGAGCAGGACCGGTGCCAGGCCGAGGCCACGCAGCCGGCGGACCGCGTCCGCGCTGCCGGGCCGGAGAGTGTCGGCGACGACGAGCACCGCGCGGGCGGCGCCGTCCCAGCCGGCGAACACCGGCGTACGGCCGTCCCGTTCGGCGGCCTGGGCTGCCTGCTCGAGCTCGTCGGGGATGTGCAGCGACCACTCCTCGAGCAGGCGACGGCGACCAGTGACGATCTTCTGGTCGTCCACCGTCCCCCGCACACCGAAGCCGTCGACGCTGCTGAAGTCCTCGACGTCCGGCAGTTCGCCGAGCCGTTCCCGTGCCCCGTGGGCGATCGCCCACGCGATCGGGTGCCCGCTGGCCGCCTCGACCGCGCCGACCAGCCGCAGCACCTCGTCGACGCCGGCCTGCGCACCATCGGTGCCGGTACCAGTACTGCTGGTGCCGGTATCAGTGCGGTCAGGGCTGGCGGCGCCGGTGCCGGCTGTAACGACCGCCAGCAGGCTCATCCGCCCGGTGGTCAGCGTCCCGGTCTTGTCCAGGACGACGGTGTCCACCCGCCGGGTCGATTCCAGTACCTCCGGCCCTTTGATCAGGATGCCGAGCTGGGCGCCACGGCCGCTGCCGACGAGCAGCGCGGTGGGGGTCGCCAGGCCGAGCGCGCACGGGCAGGCGACGATCAGCACGGCCACCGCGGCCGTGAACGCTGCCGTCGGCCCCTCGCCGAGAGCGAGCCACACCGCGAGGGTGACGGCCGCGAGGCCGATCACGATCGGGACGAACACGGCCGACACCCGGTCGGCGAGCCGCTGGATCGCGGCCTTGCCGCTCTGCGCCTCGACGACCAGTTTCGCGATCTGCGCGAGCTGGGTGTCCGCGCCCACCCGGGTGGCCCGGACCACCAGCCGACCGTCGGTGTTCACGGTGGCGCCGGTGACCGTGTCACCCACGCCGACCTCGACCGGCACCGACTCGCCGGTGAGCATGCTCGCGTCCACCGCGCAACCGCCCTGCTCCACGACCCCGTCGGTGGCGATCTTCTCGCCTGGGCGCACCACGAAGCGGTCGCCCACGGCCAGCTGTTCAATGCCGATCCGCAGCTCCTGGCCGTTCCGCAGGACCGTCACGTTCCTGGCGCCCAGTTCGAGCAGCGCCCGCAGCGCGGCGCCGGCCCGCCGCTTGGCGCGCGCCTCGAAGAAGCGTCCGGTGAGGATGAGCGTCGTCACCACGGCGGCGACCTCGAGGTAGATGCTGTCCGTGCCGCTGCCCCGGTCGGCGGCTGGCCCGGAGGGCATGCCCGTCATGCCCGTCATGCCCGTCATCCCCGCGTGGCCGGAAGACGCATGGCCGAAGAACAGGGCGTACAGCGACCAGCCGAACGCCGCGAGCGTGCCGATGGAGATCAGCGTGTCCATGGTCGCCGCGCCGTGGCGCAGGTTCGTCCACGCCGCCCGGTGGAACGGCAGACCGCCCCACAGTACGACCGGGGTGGCCAGCGCCAGCGACAGCCACTGCCAGTTGTCGAACTGCCACGGCGGCACCATGGCGAGCAGCAGCACCGGCAGGCTCAGCAGACTGGAGACGATCAGCCGTAGCCGCTGCGGGTCGACCCGCTCCGCCCGCTCGGTCGCGGGGGCGGCCCGGCCCGTTTCCGCGGCCCCTTCCCGGCCCGTCACCGTTGGGGCCTCGTCCGCCGGGACGGCCCGTGGCGGCTGTGGCCGCTGGGGTACCTGCGGTGGCTGGGCGCGGTAGCCGATCCGGTGCACCTCGGTGACCAGGTCGGCCGCGGTGAGTCGGTCGGGGTAGACGACATGCGCCCGCTCGGTGGCGTAGTTGACGGTGGCGGTCACACCCTCGAGCCGATTGAGCCGCTTCTCGATGCGCGCCGCGCAGGACGCGCAGGTCATCCCGCTGATCGACAGATCGATCTTGTGGACGCCCGAGGGCGGCGCGGCATCCGCGGTCACGCTCATCGCGGTCGTTCCTCCGTTCCGGCTGGCCGGCCCGCCTCGTCGAGGTGCGGTGGCTCGTCCCCCGACGCGTCCGGCCGATGCCGCTGGTCCTACCGGTTGGGTTCTTCGCCAGCCGGCTTCTTCCTGGCCGGCTGGCCCGCTGTTGGCTGTGCCCCGCTACCGGCTGGCGGCGGGGCTGGCGAGTTCGTAACCGGCCTCGTCCACGGCGACTCGGACAGCGGTCTCCGCCAGCGGCTGTTCACTGATCACCGTTACCGCGCCGCTGCCCAGGTCCACCTGGACGTCACTGACGCCCGGGATCCGGCCGATCTCGGTGCTCACCGCGCCGACACAGTGCGAGCAGCTCATGCCGACAACGGTGTAGGTGGTCGTGGTCACAGCTGGTCCTTCCAGAAGAAACGATCGATTTCGGGGTGTGCCTGGCGTCGTCGGCGGTGCACAGCCACGTCCCTTCCGTGGCCCGTGACGCCTCTCGTCGTCCACGCCGGGAGTTTGTCGGACGTGGGACGAGCGCCGGGCGCGGTGGACGCGTGATCATGTCGTCGTGTTGTCGTGGGCGCTCAGGAGCGGAGCAGGCGGGCGATCGCGTCCGAGGCCTCCCGTACCTTCTGGTCGGCCTCCTCGCCGCCGGCTGCCGCCGCCTGCACGAGGCAGTGCGCCATGTGCGCGTCGAGCAGGCCGAGCGCGACCGAGCGTAGCGCTTTCGTCGCTGCCGAGACCTGCGTCAGGATGTCGATGCAGTACTGTTCCTGCTCGACCATCCGTTGCAGGCCGCGGATCTGGCCCTCGATGCGCCGCAGCCGCTTGAGGTAGTCGTCCTTGTCGCCGATGTAGCCGTGGCCCGCGCCCATCCGCACCTCCAGCCCCCATACCCTCCAGGGGTATCTACGACGGTGCCGACTCTATACCCTTAGGGGGTACCGGTAAAGCCGCAACGCCCGCGTCGCGATGCGGACGTGACAGTCAACGGTGTTGATGCCACTCCGCCTGCTCCTGCTCTGCGTATCAGGGGCGTCATGCCGCGAGTAGGTCGTCGGGGTCGCGGGCGAGGATCGAAGATGCCGTCCAGCGTCGCTGCGGGGCGGGTCACCGTTCGTCGTACAGGGCGACGACTGCCGCTTCGACTGTGTGATCGTCGCGAGAAACCTGCGAAGCGGCTTGAGGGGGAGGGATTGATCCACTCTATAGTCAACGGTGTTGACGGTGCTGGGCATACAGCTTGATCTTCTGGTTCTGCTGACCGCGGCATTCGGGTCATCGACATTTTGATCATATGGCCGGGTGGGTAGGGCGCATCAGGCGTCGGTGTCCCGGAAGGACTGGCTGTGTACGTCCGCGGACGTAGGAAGATCTCGCGTTCAGTACGTCGTGAGGCGGATGCCGTCGGACCTGCCGGTGGATACCGTCATCTGGTGGATGTTCGGAAGCTGGTCGCGATTGGCGGCTGTCTGCGTGCCGACGTCCTCCCTGCGGCCGTGGTCGCGGCTGTGCTCCTCCTCAGCAGCACCCAGATTAATCATGAAGGGCTCGGATCCGGCCGTCGTCTCGACGCCGTGGGTTACCTGCTGCTCGCCGTTGCCGCCGCCGTGGTGCTCCTGCGTCGCTACCGGCCCCTGTCCATGCTGGCCGCTGAATCGGTCCTGGTCAGTGTTTATCTCGCCGCTGGCTATCCGAACGGTCCGCCACCGGTCCAGCTTCCGCTCGCCGTCGCCGCCTTCTCCGTCGGCACTCGGCTGCCGGTCGTGCCCATGGCTGTCGCGGCCGGGGTCGCCGGGGTGACCGTCGTCGGCGGAGAGCTGATCGGGGACGTCCTGGCCGACGATGATGCCGGCTGGACGCACTGGGTTGTCGGGACGCTGGGCATCCTCTGGCTGGCGGTGCCGGCACTCATCGGGGGGGCTGCTCCAGGTCGCGCGCCGTTCCAGCGCACAGGCCGAGGACGAGGCGCGGCGAGCCAGGGCCGAGCAGGAACGGCTACGGCTGTATCGCGAGGTACACGACGTCGTGGGTCATGGGCTGTCTGTCATCTCCCTGCAGGCCGGGGTCGCCCTCCATGTCTTCGACCGGCGTCCTGAACAGGCCCGGGCCGCGCTTGAGGCGATCCGGCGCACCAGCCACGACGCGTTGGAGGAGCTGCGCGCGGCCCTCGCTCTCACCCGCCTCGGCGTCGACACCCGGCCCGAGCGGGCCGGCGCCCCCGACAACGCCGGCATGATCGTTGACGGTACCGGGAGCGCCGACCAGGCCGACAACGCCCGGCATGTGCCGTTGACCGGTCTCGCGCGCCTGGACGGCATGCTCGCACAGGTCCGGCGCGCCGGCCTTCCGGTGGATCTGGTGACTTCCGGTGAAGGCCCCGAGGTCCTGCCGGCCGAGGTGGATCTCGCCGTGTTCCGGGTCATCCAGGAGTCGCTGACGAACGTGCTCAGGCATGCCGGCCCGGCTCGCGCCCGTGTCGAGATCTGTTACAAGCCCGACCAAGTGATGGTCGGGGTATGTGACGAGCCGGTCGCCGGCCAGCCGATGACCGTCGTGGCACCGGCGATGGCCACGGACGACGCCGGGCCCGCGAACACCGGGCACCCCAGCCCGGTGTCCACCAGCCACGAGCACGGACATGACCACGAGCACGGACACGGCCATGGGTTACGCGGTCTGCGGGAACGCGCCGTCGATCTCGGGGGTACGGTGACGGCCGGCCCGCTGCCCGGCCGCGGCTGGCAGGTCCGGGCCGTCCTGCCGCTACGGCAGGTGAATACATGATCCGGGTGGTGGTTGCCGACGACCAGCCGCTGGTACGGCTCGGCCTGCGAGTACTGATCGACAGTGAGGACGATCTCGAGCTGGTCGGTGAGGCCGAGGACGGGCGCAAGGCGATCGCCGTTGTCCAGCGGACACGTCCGGACGTGGTGCTGCTCGACATCCGGATGCCCGTCCTCGACGGCCTTTCCGCCCTACGGGCGATCGTCGAGGACCCGCATCTTGATCAGACCCGGGCCGTCATGGTCACCACGTTCGAGCTGGATGAGTACGTTTTCGAGGCGCTGCGCTCAGGTGCGTCCGGGTTCGTGCTGAAGGATGCCGAGCCCGCGGAACTGCTCCGGGCGATCCGGGTGGTTGCGGCGGGGGAGTCATTGCTGTCACCAACAGTGACACGACGGGTGATCGACGCCTTTGCCCGCCGGCCCGCCGTGCATACACCCGACCTCAGTGGGCTCACCGCGCGCGAACGTGAGGTCATGGGGCTGGTGGGGCGTGGCCTGTCGAACGACGAGATCGCGCAGAGGCTGTTCATCAGCCCGGCCACGGCCCGTACCCATGTGAGCAGGGTGATGGTGAAACTGGGGGCGCGCGACCGTGCCCAGCTAGCCGTCCTCGCCAACCAGGCAGGCATGGTCACGCCGTCCTGACGCGTTACGTGCTGTTCTGACGAGCGGGTGTGCGCCCGCACCGCTCGCCAGGCCATCTCCGCTGCTCCGTTTCCGCTGCTCCGTTTCCGCGTACACATGCCCTACGCCGATCTGCGTAGCGCGGTGACGCCGCCGGGCGGACGACGTGACGCCGTCGGCCGGCGACTCTGGGGCCATGACATCAACTGCTGTCACAGCGGCCGTCACCACACCGGCTGATGTGACCAACACCGTGGGCGTTTCGCAACGCCGTATACCCGCAGTGACGGACGGTTCCGCTGTGGAGGTTCTTCACCTGACCAAGCGTTACGGTCGTAGAACGGTCGTCGACGGCCTGCGGATGCGTATCCCGACCGGTGCGGTCGCCGGCTTCGTCGGTCCCAACGGCGCCGGCAAGACCACCACCTTGCGGATGCTGCTCGGGCTGGTCCGGCCGTCCGCCGGCGAGGGCAGCGTTCTCGGCGAACCACTTACCAGACCACAACGGTACCTTTCCAGAGTCGGCGCACTGATCGAGAGTCCCGCCCTCTACCCGGGGCTGTCCGGGGAGCACAATCTCGCCGTGCTCGCCGCCCTCGGCGGTCATGACCGTTCCCGGATTCCGGAGGTCCTGGCCGAGGCCGGGCTCACGGGCCGTGGCGGTGACGCCTTCCGAACCTATTCCCTGGGGATGAAACAGCGGCTGGCGATAGCGGCCGCGCTGCTTGCGGATCCCGACCTGCTTGTCCTCGACGAACCCACCAACGGCCTGGACCCGGCCGGTATCCAGCAGATGCGGGAGCTGGTGCGCACACTGGGGCGGCGGCCGGGAGACGGGCGGGCACGGACCGTTCTGATCTCTTCGCACCTGCTGTCCGAAGTGGAGCAGATCTGTGACTGGATCGTCGTCATGGAGCACGGCCGGTCGGTCTACCACGGCCCTATCGACGGGCTGATGGCCGCTGGCGGGCGCAGCGTGCTGCTGCGTCCGCACCATCCGGACCATCTCGGCACCATGGCCGAGCTCACCACGGGCCGGAACCTGTCCGTGCGGCGTGACGGCGACCGGCTGCGTGTCGACCTGCCCCCGTCCGTTCCCGGTGAGCGGGGCGACCGGAGGCCCCCGGATGCCGAGTCGGTCATGGACGCGATGCTCGCCGACCTGAATCGGGACGCGTTCGCGGCGGGCATCACGCTCGTGGAGATCACCCCGGTACGGGTGAGCCTGGAAGAGCGCTACCAGAGCCTGGTCGGCGGAAGCTTTGTTGATCATTACCCTGGCGCGTCGCCGGCGGCCGGAGCTGCCGGGGTACTGGTGGAGGGAGCGCGATGAACCGCGCGTTGCACGCAGAGCTGCTCAAACTGCGCCGTCGGGGGACGCTTGTCGCGATCGCGGCGGTGGCCGCGATGGGGATGCTGGCGAGTGTCCTGGCCTTTGCCCTCGCCGAGGACACCGCACGGCCTCTCGACGGTCCCGGTGAGGGATTCGCCATGACGTTGGTGCGCCTTGCCGGCCCGGACGGCCCCAGCGTCGGGTTCGCCGCCGGGATGACCTTCGTCGGCCTGCTCGTCTTCGTGGTCTTCACCGCGAACGTCACCAATGAGTACGGCCAGGGGACGCTGCGGACGTTGCTGTTGCAGCATCCACGGCGGGCGGCCTGGCTCGCCGGCAAACTGACCGCGATGTTCGTGATGATGGCGGTGGCGCTGTTGGTGGCACTGGCGCTCAGCGTGGCCGCGGCTGTCGTCATGGCACAACTGCGTGGGGTGGAGACGTCGCAGTGGTGGAGCGGGGCAGCGCTCGAAACCGCCGCTGCCAATTTCCTGAACGCGCTCCTCGCCACGATGTGTTTCGCGCTTGTCGCAACGGCGCTGGGCGTGCTGACCCGCTTCACCGTACTGGCGCTGTCGATCGGGATCGCCTGGATGCTGCCGATCGAGCACATCATCCAACAGACATGGGATGGCGCGACTCGGACGTTCCCGGGCCTGGTGTTCGACGCGGTCGCCCGCGGCGGCCTGCCGGATGCCTCCTACGGCCCGGCGTTGGCCCTCGCGGCCGGGTACGCCGGCGTTGCCGCGATACTGGCAGCCGTCACCCTCACCCGCCGCGATGTGACCGCCTGACCGATCTGATCCATCTTATAGTCAACGCTGTTGACGGCATCCCGCCGGTTTGTACTCCGCGTGTCAGGGACGCCATGCTGTGAGCAGATCCTCGGGGCCGAGGGTGAGGATCCCGTCCATCGCCGTTGCGGCGCGGGTCACCGCGAGCAGCGGGGTCGAGTCGTCGGCGCCGGGCATCCGGGAGCGATGGGCGACGAGCTGGGCCAGATCGTGCGGGTCGAACGCGCGGTTGTTCAGCCACTTGATGGAGCCGACCAGGGTGACGCGCCTGGCGACCGGCGCCCGGTCCGCGCCGACGATGTCGATCTCGGGGTTGTTGGTCCGGGTCCAGTAGCCGCCGATGACGTTCGTCCCGTCCGGCAGCGGCCCGGGAGGCAGACGCCGCAGCGACTCCCTGATAACCGGCTCGATCGCGCGGCCGCGCCAGGTGCTCCAGGACGACGCGATCCTGGCGCGGACCAGGTCGCCACGACCACGTTCGATCTCGGCAAGGTTGGGGCCGAGAAAGGTCAGCCAGAATCGCAGATACGGGTCGGCGACTACATACCGGGTTTCTCGGGATGGCTGGGTCGACAGCGGGACCATGGCATGGCCGCCGTCACGCCTGCCAAGTCCGGCATCGCCTCCGGGCTGTTCAACACCACCCAGCAGATCGGGGGCGCGATCGGCCTCACCGTGCTGAGCGCCTTCGTCAACGCGCGCACGAGCAGCCTCACCGCCACTGGGAAGACCGAGGCGGAATCGCTGGTCGGCGGTTACCACGTGGCCTTCCTGGCCGCCGCCGGATTCGCGCTGACCGCCTTGATCATCGGTGCTGGGATGCTCAGGGCCGCACGGTCTGCGGCCGGGTGGCAACGAAGCGGTGCATCGTCCGACTCACGTCGCGGTGACGTGACCGGATGACGAATCTGATCCACTTTATAGTCAACGCTGTTGACGGCGCTGGTTCGAAATTTGATCTTCTGGTTCCAGCGGTCACAACGTCGGGATCACCAATATCTGGATCATGTGGCCGGGTGGGTGGGGCGCATCAGGACGAGGACGAGGGCGCCGGCGAGCAGGCCGGCCGCGGCGGCCACCGCGAACGCCCCCTGGACACCGGTCACCGCCGAGGCGTGCACGGCGCTGTCGAGAGCGTGCCGGGTGCTCGGCGGGGCCGCGCGCAGCAGCGACGCCGTCTGGCCGCCGGCGACCGCGCGGGCCGTCCGGGCCGCGTCCTCGACGCCGCGTCCGGACAGGCTGCGCTGCGCGCGAGCGGCGAACACGCTGCCCAGGACGGCGATACCGAAGGCGAAACCGAGCTGCCGCGCGGTGTTGACCGCGCCGGCGGCCATGCCACCGCGCCGCGCGGGCACGAGCGTCATCGAGACCGAACCGAGCGCGGGCGTCACGATCCCCACCCCAATACCGATCACCACGAAACCGGGTATGAGCGCCGGCCAGCTCGCCGAGCCGTGGACGAGCACGGCGGCGAGCGCGTCACCGAGGCCGACGAGCAGCAGACCGCCACCAAGGATCCAGTCGGGCCGTACACCGTGCAGGAAGCGGCCGGTCGACGCCGAGACCACGAACGCCATGACCGACAGCGGCACACCGGTCAGCCCGGCCTCGATCGGGCTGAGACCGACCACGGACTGCAGCCAGATCGAGGTGTAGGCGAACGCGGAGAAGGCGGCGAACGTCAGCAGGACGCCCGTGACGAGCACCCCGACGAACGACCGGTTACGCAGCAGCGTGAGGTCCAGCATGGCGTGCGACGATCGCGACTCGATGCCGGCGAAGAGGGCGAGCAGCACCGCCGCCAGCGCGAGCAGCCACCAGGTGAGCGCGTTGGACCAGCCCTCCTCGCTCGCACGGATGATCGCGTACGTCGCGCCCGCCGCCGCCGCGGTGAACGTGACCATGCCGGGGACGTCCACCCGGCTGTGGGTGGGCTCGTGCGCGTCGGTGAGCACGAACAGGCACAGCACGATGGCGGCGACGCTCACCGGCAGGTTGACGAAGAAGATCCACCGCCAGGACACGCCTTCGGTGAGCAGCCCGCCAATGATCGGGCCGACGGCGGCGGACGCACCCGACACCGCACCCCACATGCCGTAGGCGCTGCCGCGGTCGCGTCCGGTGTAGGAGCTGCTGAGCAGCGCGAACGTCGTCGCGAACATGGCCGCCGCGCCGACGCCCTGCACGGCGCGCGCCGCGATGAGCGCCGCGGAGTTCGGCGCGATGCCGCATGCGAACGACGACGCCGCGAACACCGCGAGCCCGGCGACGTAGGCCCGGCGATGGCCGACGAGGTCCGCGATGGAGCCGGTGCCGAGGACGAGCGCGGCCAGCGCGAGCGCATAGGCGTCGACGACCCATTGCAGCGCGCCGAACGACGCGTCGAGGTCGACCACCATGCCCGGCAGGGCGACGTTCACGATCGTCACGTCGACCAGCAGCATGAAGGTGCCGAGACAGACCGTCAGCAGCGGCAGCCACTTACGTACCCGTCCCGTCGCGGGCACGCTCCTGGCCCCGTCCGTCGACCGGATCGCCGGTCCCGCGGGCGGGGGCGGGGGAGAGGGAGAGGACGGCTCCATGCCGGTGCCATGACTGCGCTGCGTGTCAGCCTCCTGTGTCATCGGAACAGCTGTGGGCCACACCCGCGCCTGCCGGCAGGAGCCGACGAGCGTATCGACATCGACATCGGCTGTTCGACGATCATGACAACCGTCGAACAGCCGACCAGTGGTCCTCGACCGCGACCGCGGTCCGTACCAGGGAACTCAAACCTAGTGGAAGCCGCGTGCCCTGTTGGAACGAGCACCTTGCCGGAAGCCGCGTGTCCTGGAA
>NZ_CAAAFS010000193.1:0-5050 GCF_900634755.1 Protofrankia symbiont of Coriaria myrtifolia | reverse complement strand
GTCTACTAGTACCAGTCGATGGCGTTCTTCAGGGGCGCGGGATAGGAGTGGTTGTACTCCGGCGTCACCACGACGAACGCGTCGGCCGCGTCCAGCCGCGGGGTCAGCGCCGCCACCTCGGGCGGCGGCTGCCTGGTGAGCACGGCGGGCAGCCGCGCCTCGGCCAGGTCGACGACGTCGAGCGCCAGGTCGTCGCGCTGTTCGACCTGGCTGACGAACCAGTTCGCCACCACCGGCGCGAACCGGCCTTCCCGCGTGCTGCCCACGATCACGGCCAGTTGCAACGGATGCTCGGACATGACAGGTCCTTTCCCGGGTCTCGGTTCCAGTGGCTCCTGGTGACGCCATGGCCGACGATCTCGTTGATCTCGTCCTGGGTACCACCCTGGAAGCTAAACAAAGGTTGAAGTCAAGCTACCGTGGTCCACATGGCACAGCTGTCCTGGAAGACCAAGGAGCTCACCGTCGGTGAGCTGGCCGAGCGCAGTGGTGTGTCCCCCTCGGCGCTGCGTTTCTACGAGCGGCAGGGGCTCATCCGCAGCCGGCGCACCCCCGGCAACCAGCGCCGCTACGCCAGGGACATCCTGCGCAGGGTCGCCTTCGTCCGTGCCTCGCAACGCGTCGGCATCCCGCTTGCGACGATCCGGGACGTTCTCACCGTGCTGCCGGACGAGCGCACCCCCACCCGGGAGGACTGGGCGCGGGCGTCCACCCGCTGGCGCGAGGAGCTCGACGCCCGCATCCGGCGGCTGGAGCAGTTGCGCGACCACCTCACCGACTGCATTGGCTGCGGCTGCCTGTCGATCGACCGCTGCGCCCTGGTCAACCCGTACGACACCCTCGGCGAGCAGGGTGCGGGCCCCCGCTGTCACCTCGAGCCGTAGCCGCGGCAGAAATCCCACCGCGCAACAGGTGAACCCATGCTGTAGTCAACAATGTTGACGAGCTTTCGTCGATTTTTGATCTTCAAAATCAAACAAACAAAACCAAAAACTACAAAAAAGAAGTAAAGCGTCGACCCTTCCACTTTTTTTCAAGATCAAAAATGTGCGAAGTTCGTTCCCGTATCGCCTCGGCGACGTCCCTCGTCCCTGCGTCCCTCGTCTTGTCTGCGTGGACGGCGGGGCTCCAGGGCTTCGGGCCCACTGGTGGACACGTGGCGATATGATTACAGAAAGTATTGATCTTGATATTCTTCGTGACGTTGGGGTGTGGGATGAAAACCACCGGTTCCACGGAACGGAGAAGCCACGATGTCCGGTCGACAATGGTGGGTCGGAATGTGGGCGGCCATACTGGCCGTGGCCGGGACGACGCTTCTGCCGGCGTCCGCGATGGCCTCCCCGCCCGGGGCAGGAGCGCCGGGAGCGGGTGCCCGGCCGCGGGCCGGCACGCTGTACGCCTGGGGCTGGAACAACGCCGGCCAGTTCGGCGACGGCGCCACCACCGACAGCTCGGTGCCGGTACGCGTTCCCACGCTGACCGGTGTCACCGCTATCACCAGCAACTCCGGGAACACCAGGTACGTGCTGCGTCGGGACGGCACGGTCTGGGCCTGGGGCAGGAACGCCTACGGCCAGTTGGGGAACGGCGCCACCACCGACAGCCCGGTACCAGTGCGGGTCTCCGGCCTGACCAGGGTCACCGCCATCGCCTCCAGCGGGGTGACAGCGCGTATGCGCTGCGTCGGGACGGCACCGTGTGGGCCTGGGACAACAACGCGGAAGGCAACCTGGGGAACGGGACCACCACCGACAGTTCAGTACCGGTACGGATTCCCAACCTGATCGGCGTCACCGCCATCGCCTCCAAAGGGGGGACGGCGTATGCACTGCGTTCCGACGGCACGGTCTGGGCCTGGGGCGGCAACAACACCGGCCAGCTGGGCAACGGCAGTGGCGGCGTTGGCAGCCGGACCCCGATTCCGGCGCCGGTGTCCGGGCTGACCGGGGTCACCACCATCGGCACCGGCCCGTTCGCGGCGTACGCGGTGCGCGCCGACGGCACGCTCTGGGCCTGGGGACAGAACTGGAACGGCCAGCTGGGCATCGGCAGCATCTCCGTACCCGGTCTCGAGGTGACGCGGCCGGTGCGGGTCGTCGGCCTGACCGATGTGACCGCCGTCGTCGGCGGTGACGAGAACGGATATGCGCTGCGTTCCGACGGGACGGTCTGGGCGTGGGGCGGCAACAACGCCGGCCAGCTGGGCAACGGCACCACCGGCGGCGACGTCCCGGTGCCGCCGGTGGTCCCCGGTCTGACCGGAACTACCGCCATCGGCGCCGGCCTGGACGTCGCATATGCGATCGCGCCGTCCTGCTTCCGCGCGCTCTGACCTTCCGCCAGCTCCGAGCGCGACGACCCGGCCGTCCCAAAGGACGCGGGCGGAAAGCGGCCCGGGAAACTCCTCCTGGCTGGAAACTGCTACTGGCTGGTCAGAGCGCAGGGAGGCTTCTCTGACCGGCCAGCGCCGTGTCCGGGAGGGTTGGCCGCGGCGACGTCGGCGCGGCCAACCCTCCCGGGCGTACCGTCCCGGCGGGTGGTACGGCTCGGGGCGGTCTGCTGGGGGATACGGCCTTTGGGGGAAACGTCTTTCAGACGAGGGAGGCCTCGCGTACCGGCGTCTCGGGCGGGGTCCGCGTCCCAGTCGGTGTGATCCCGTCCCTGCGTTGCAGGGTGAGCAGCAGCTGCGCGGACCACCACAGGGCGGTCGCTGTGAGCGCGACGCTGGCGATGGCGCTGAGGAACAGCGCGAAGCCGTTCGGGTCGGGGCTGGAGTTCTGCAGGATGAGGGTGGGGAAGCCGGCGCCCAGGACGTCGAAGGCGAAGTTGCACGGGAAGATCGCGAAGAGCGCCAGGTTGTGGACCTCCTTGGTCGCCCGCAGCTTGAGCACGGCGGCCAGGACGGCGAAACCCGTGATCTGCGCGGCTTCCATGAACGCGATGAACAGCGGGTAGTCCAGCACGCGCCACGGCGACTCGCCGTAGTAGACGTACAGGTCGAGGTTGATCGCGGTGATCTCGAACACCGCGGTCGTGAAGGCGGTGAGGGCGCCGAGCGTGAAGATCTGCCGCAGCGTCGCGCCCCTGCTCAGCGCGCGGTACAGCAGCAGCGCCGGCAGACCGAACACCATGACGTACGCCGGCATCACCCAGACCGGCTGCGGCAGGCCGAAGCTGGTGAACAACGTCCACTGCTCGCCGTTGTCGAGCCAGTGCAGGTGGTAGGCGATGTCGTACAGCGGCTCGATGATGCTGCCGACCGCGACCGCGACAACGAGCGCCACCGGGAAGATCGAGCGTTCCTCGCGGGCCATTTTCCCGGCGTACACGAGCAGGGCGGCCGTGCCGACCCACAGCACGATGGTGGCCACGGTCTGCATCGTGGTGTTGAGCTCGAGCCCGTACGGAGGCGCGGGCGGCTGAGGCGGCGGCGGGGCAAGCGGCATGATCGACTCCTGGAATGTAAGCTGAAGCACACCTCTATGCCCTGATGACCGTACGGTTGTCCCGGATCGGGGGCATCCCCCCGGGTGTGGACTTCCCTCCTCCGGCAGCGGAATCAATCAATACGGGTGTTGTGGGATACGGCTGTGTTGCGATCCGGCGTGGTTGCCGTCGGCCGAGCCGGCCGGGCTGGCAGACTGGTCTGATGGCGAGCGACATCCCCGCGTCCGACGACATCCCCCCGGCCCGGCGGCAGACCGCGGGCCCGGTAGCCGCAAGCCCGGCGGCGGTGAGCACGGCCGCGCAGGACGAAGCCGTCGAGATCTGTCGTGACCTGGTGCGCATCGACTCGGTGAACCGGGGCAACGGCGACGGCAACGAGCGGGCCGCCGCCGAATACGTGGCGGCCAAGCTCGCCGAGGTCGGCCTTCAGACCACCATCCTGGAGTCCGAACCCGGCCGTACCAGCGTCATCACCCGGGTCGAGGGTGTCGATCCGCACCGCCCGCCGCTGCTCATCCACGGCCATCTCGACGTGGTGCCCGCGGACCCGACGGACTGGCGGGTCCACCCGTTCAGCGGCGAGATCGTCGACGGCAGTCTGTGGGGACGCGGCGCGGTCGACATGAAGGACATGGACGCGATGACGCTCGCGGTCGTCCGTGACCTGCTGCGTTCCGGTCGGCGGCCACCGCGTGACCTGGTGCTTGCCTTTGTCGCGGACGAGGAGGCCGGCGGCAGGCTCGGAGCCCGCTGGCTGGTCGACAACCACCCGCACCTGTTCGCCGACTGCAGTGAGGCGATCAGCGAGGTGGGTGGTTTCTCCTACACGGTCTCCGACGACCTGCGCCTCTATCTCATCGAGACGGCCCAGAAGGGCATCGCCTGGATGAAGCTCACCGTCGCCGGCCGGGCCGGGCACGGCTCGATGGTCAGCGACGACAACGCGGTCACGGCGCTGTGCGAGGCGGTCGTGCGGCTTGGCCGGCACCGCTTCCCGATCGTGCTGACCCCGACCGTCCGGACGTTCCTGGACTCCATCGGGGACGCGCTCGGTATCGAGATCGACACCGACGACCTGGAGACCACGATCGCCAAACTCGGCCCGATCGCCCGGATGATCGGAGCGACCATCCGCAACACCGCGAACCCGACACAGCTCAACGCGGGAGAAAAGGTCAACGTCATTCCGGGGGAGGCCACCGCGCACGTGGACGGCCGTTTCCTGCCCGGCCAGGAGGAGGAGTTCCTCCGCCAGCTCGACGAGCTGATCGGCCCGGCCGTCCGGCGTGACTGGGTCGTGTTCGACCAGGCGTTGGAGACCGGTTTCGACGGTCCGCTCGTGGACGCGATGGCGGGTGCGTTGAAAGCCGAGGACCCGGCCGCCCGCCCGGTCCCCTACATGCTTTCGGGGGGTACCGACGCCAAGTCGTTCTCCCGGCTCGGTATCCGCTGCTTTGGTTTCTCGCCCCTGCTGCTGCCACCGGACCTGGACTTCGCCGGCATGTTCCACGGTGTGGACGAGCGGGTGCCGGTCGAGTCGCTGCGGTTCGGCGTCCGCGTCCTCGACCGCTTCCTGGCCGCCTCCTAGTGTCCTGAGTCG
>NZ_CAAAFS010000192.1:0-16962 GCF_900634755.1 Protofrankia symbiont of Coriaria myrtifolia | reverse complement strand
CACTAGCGCTTCGCGCGGTGCCGCTCTTGTAGCGCTTTGCGCGGGGCCGCCTCGGGGCACCGCGCGCGGTACGGCCTGGCCCAGGCGGGCAGGGCCGTACCGGCCATGTCCGGCAGAAGACAGCGGAAACGTGCGTGTACCGCGTGTGGCCCACCGGTCGGCCGGGCAGTCCGGATAACATGTGATGCGCCCGGGTGTCGTACCGTACCGATTTGTTTCCTTTTTCGCCCGGCTGCCCGTGTCGTTGTAGGTGTCCGTATTCTTTCGTCTGCGTTCCGGTGGTTGTCTGTATTCTGAGGGCTGGTCTTCCGGCGTCTGGTCGTAATATCGGACATTCGTTTTACCTTTTCATCGATTTACCGGCTGTCCCGGCTCTGGGTCGACCGGAGACGGTGTGAGGGACGAATGGCCGAGTAGGCGGGTGTGAAACGGGTATCTCCGCCAACGGGAGCCCGGCCACGGCGGGGAGTCAGCCCTGACGTACGGGCAGCGGACAAGGCAGAGAGCGGGCAGGGGAGAGGGGATGTCATGGCCTTTCGTCGTTGTCTGGTGGCCACCCTGGTGGCCGTCACGGTCGCGCTGAGCGGGTGGGGCGACGGGCGCGTTCTCGCCGCGTCGGCACCACAGCCGCGGCCACCCGGGCCGGGGACGCCGCTGTCCGCCGCGCCCGTGTCCGCGCCGTCTTCCGGGGCCGCTTCCGGAGCTGACGGGACCGAAACGGCCACGGCGGTCGTCCGGGAGCACGGCTACACCCCCACCGGGACGGCCGGCTACCACCCGGACAACGACCTCAGCGTGATCGTCGGACGCTGGACCGCCGCCGTGGACGGCCATCCTCAGCAGGCGTTCCTCTTCCACCACGGCCGTCTGGTCGGCACCGACACCCAGCTACCGAGCGCGACCGTCGAGTGGCTGTGGTCTACCGACGACGTCGTCGCGCTGTCCTACCAGCTTTACCGGCCCGATGACCCGCTGTGCTGCCCCACCGGTGGCGCGGCGACTGTGCGTTACCAGTGGAACGGTACGACGGCTGTTCCTCTCGACCCCGTCCCGCCCGCCGACTGGTCGGCGTCGGCAAGCCGACGGGCGGTGAGCGGCACGGGCTCGACGGGCACCGCGAGCTGAGGACGAGGCGGGCCAACCGGGGCTGGCCGGGCCGCGACGTGAGCCAGCCAGCCCCGGAACCACCAGCGATGCGATCAAACGCATCCGGGCTGCC
Organism: Protofrankia symbiont of Coriaria myrtifolia; assembly: GCF_900634755.1. Taxonomy (NCBI): domain Bacteria; kingdom Bacillati; phylum Actinomycetota; class Actinomycetes; order Frankiales; family Frankiaceae; genus Protofrankia; species Protofrankia symbiont of Coriaria myrtifolia. The sequence goes on along the minus strand of NZ_CAAAFS010000192.1, from coordinate 15,743 downwards.
GGAGCTGGACGACCACCGGGCCCGCACGGCCTTCCCCAGAACCCTGCTCCGGCCCCTTTACGGCCGGCCCCCTCATGGGCGCCCCCGGCCAAGGTCCGGGTCAGCGTCCAGCCGGCTGGACGCGAGCTCCTGGTAGAGCGGGCTCACTCGTACCAGATGCTCGTGGTGGCCGGTGGCCGCCACCTTTCCCTCGTCGAGGACGATGATCCGATCGGCTGCGCGAACCGTGGAGATCCGGTGCGCGATGACCAGGAGCGCGTGCGATGCCGAGACCTGACGCATCGCCCGGGTGAGCGCCCGCTCGGTGAGCGAGTCCATCTGGGAGGTGGGCTCGTCCATGAGGAGGACGGCGGGCCGGGCCAGCAACGCGCGGGCGATGGCGACCCGTTGGCGTTCCCCACCCGAGAGCAGAACCCCGTGGTCGCCGACCTCGGTGTCCAACCGGTCGGGTATCCGCGCGACCAGGTCGGCCAGGCCGGCGGTACTGATCGCCCAGCGCAGCTCGTCCTCGGTGGCGTCGGGCGCGGCATAGACGATGTTGTCCCGCAGCGTTCCCTGCAGCACCGGGGTCTGCTGTTCGACCAGGTTCACCCAGGTGCGGGCGGTGGCACGGTCGAGGGTGTCCGCGTCCCGCCCGCCGAACAGGATCGTCCCGCGGTCCGGTTCGTAGAACCGCTCGATGAGCTGGAACACGGTGGACTTTCCCGCACCGGACCTGCCGACCAGCGCGATGTGGCCGCGGGGCGGCACCGTGAACGACACGTCCCGAAGCACCGGTTCGCCGGAGTAGCCGAACCAGACGTTACGGAACTCGACCGCCGGAGTGTCCCCGGCCTGTTCGACCGCCTGCCCGTCCCCGAGTTGTCTCCCGTGCCGGCCGGCGGGCCGGAGCGCCCGCGGTCCGGGGCCGTCCCGGCCGGGGTCGGGACGCCGCTCGGCGGCACCGGCGGTGTCCGGTTCACGGGGTAGCGCGAAGACCGCGTCGACACGCCGCAGCCCTCCCATGCCGCGTTGGATCGTCCCCGCGACCTCGAACAGATCGGACAGCGGTATGACGAGATAGGTGGCGTAGAGCAGGAAGGCGACGAGATCACCCAGGGACGTCGAACCCCGTGCGACGAGCACTCCACCGACCAGCAGCACCACCAGAACCGATCCCTGCACGGCCAGTTGGATGGCCGGAGCGACGACCGAGTCCAACGCGGCCATCCGCACCCCAGCCCGGTAGGCGGCCCGCGCGTGGCCGGCGATGCGCGCGCTCTCACGCCGTTCGGCCCGGCTGGCCCGCACGGTGCGGATCGTGGTGAGTGCCCGTTCGAGGTCGGCGGTCATGCTCCCGATGCTGGCCTGGCCGCGTTCCGAGGTGATCCGGATGCGCACCAGCACGCCCAGCACCATCACCCCGGCCACCACGGCCGCGAGCAGGACGAGCAGGAAGAGCAACGCGTCCAGCCACACCATCATCACGACCGCGCCGATGACGCCGATCACGCTTGTGACGATCGTGGAGAAGCTGTAGGCCACCGCCTCCCGGACGAGGGTGGTGTCGGTGTTGGCCCGGGAGATCAGGTCGCCGGTGCGCCGCCGGTCGTAGACCCCGATCCGCAGCCGCAGCAGGTGATCGACCAGCCGGATCCGCAGATCGAGCAGGATTCCCTGGCCGGCACGTTCCAGCAGGTAGTTACCGAGGGTGTCGGTCAGTGCCTGGCCGACGAAGAGCGCGAACAGCAGCAGGATGAGCGATCCGGGGACGCCGCCGGCCTGCGCAAGGTCGATGACGTCCTTCACCAGCAGCGGCTGGGCGACGCCGAGGACGGTGCCGACCACCGTCAGCGCGGTGGCGATCCCCACCAGCCGGCCGTGTCCGCGCAGCAGACGCCACAGCCCGCGCAGCCGCAGTTCCCCGGCCTGCGACCCGTCCTCGTATGCTCCGTCGCCGGACGGTCCGCCGCCCTGAAGGCGTTCTCCGGGCACACCGTCGGTGTAGGCCGCGTCGCCGTTCGAGTCGGCCGGCCGTGGCCTGGCCGTGGTCGTCCGCTCCGCCGGGCCGCCCGGCAGGCCGATGATCCTCATGATGCTCCGACACCTGCCGCCGTGGCCATCCCCGCCGCTGGCGGGGGGACGGTGAGAAGCGGCCGGAAGTAGCCCGCTGGTTCCCGTTCGCCCACCATCGCCCCGTCCGCCTCCACCCAGGCATGGGCGGCGAACGGGCTGACGGCGCGGACGCCCACGCACCAGGTCGGCCAGACCCCCGATGCCCGGCAGAGCAGCGCGGTGGCGATGGATCGGGGGATGCAGCCGTGGCCGCTGCGACACACCATGCTCACCGCCGTCACGGCGTTGCGTGCGGCCAGCGTCTGCTGGTAGTCGGCTGGCACGGCACCCCGGCGCAGCCAGGTCAGGACGGCACGGATCCGGCTGGGAGGCTGGGTGGCGAGCAGTCGTGCGGCCGCGACCGCGGCCAGGGCCAGGGGCCGTCGCCGTAGCGCGAGGTTGTCTCCCCGACGGCTCACCGACATGGGTGTGGTCATTGCCCGTCACCTCCCGGGGTGAACGTGCGTCGGCATTACCGGTCGGCGGCGCCGGTCGCGAGGAGCCCCGCCGCGCGAAGCTCGGTCAGCAGGGCCCGCACGTCACGGTCCGCGGTGGTTGCGTCCACGTCACAGGTGTCGGTGACGGCGGCGGCGGCGTCGGCGGGGCTGCCGCCGCCGAGCAGCACCCGTAACACGAGCGCCCCGGTCGGATTGAGCGACCAGTATCGACCGCTGCGCTCGTCCAGGAGCGCGGCACCGTAGTCGGTTTCGGTGTGGGCGACCGCCTGCCGCAACCTCGTCATGCTGCCCCCAGCGGATGCCCGGCCGCCCGGTCGCCGGTGAGCACCCGAAGCCATGTTTCACAGGCGAAGGTCTGGTGGAGAGATTCGTGTTCCCGCTCGGGCGCGTGTGAATACCGGCAGTACTCCCGCAGTTTCTCCGGATCCACCAGCCCGAGATCGGCGAGCCGGGAGTTTTCGCACAACGCCAGCAGTTGGTCGCGGTGGGCGTCCAGCCCCGCCGCCTCCTCCGCCGAACCCTCCGCTTTTGTGACGCGTCGCAGGGAGCGGTCCGGCACGATCCCGCGCATGGCCTCCTTGAGCAGCGGCTTGTACTCCCAGGGGGTGGTGCGTTCCTCCGGGCGAACCGCGAGGGCGGCCTCGATCACCCGGTCGTCGAGGAACGGGGCGGCCGGTGTCACGGTGGTCGGCGCGGCGAGCTGGCAGAACAGCCGAGTGGCTCCCGCGGCCGTTCGGATGGACAGCAGGTCATGATGCCCGTCACGGGTCCCGGCCAGCGGTGGCGCTGCGGAGTCCACCAGCGCCTCCAGCGCCTCGCGTACCAGCGTGACGGCGTGCGGCGTCAGCCATCTGGGCAGTCGGGGGGTGTCGGCCCAGTCCAGGTCGGCGAGGCCGGGCATCGGGCGGGAGCCGGTGACCTGGGCGGCCAGCTGCGCCAGGTAGGTGCGGTAGCCGCGCGGCTGGAGCATCCACAGGCCCGCCCACAACGGCCACCGGTGCTGGATCCGGAAGCCGCGGAACCGGTCGACGGCGGTCCACGGACGTCTGCGCAGCAGCGCGGGCAGGTAGTTCGATGTTCCCTGCACGACCTCGTCACCGCCGAGACCGGTCAGGTGGACGCGTGGGTGGTAAAGGGCCACGCGGCGCAGGCCGGTGAGTATCTTCGCCCGGTCGGTGATGCCGGGGAAGGGCCTGTCCAGCGCTTCGTCAGCGGTCATGATCCCGTCGTAGACGAGGGGAAGCTCGTCGCGCGGCAGGACCTCGTGCACCATGCCCGGCAGACCAGCCGGCCGGCCAGTCGGCAGACCAGCCACGGCCAGGTCCACCCATTCCGGATCGTCATCGCCCGGATCCCGGCCGATACCGGTGTAGGCGACGAGCGTCACCGGGTTTCTCGCGGTCAGAAAGCACACCGCTGCCGAGTCGAGTCCGCCGGACAGGTCGCAGCTCACCGTGCCACCGCTGCCGCCGACGGCACCGGCCCGGGCGGCCACCGCCTCGGTGAGGGCGCCGCGCAGCAGCGGTGCTCCCGTCTCCAGCGACAGCACCGGTTCGGGCCGGCGCCACCAGCGGACGGTGCGCGCCCGTCCGTCGCGGTCGGCCAGGAGGAAATGGTCGGGCGCGAGCACCTCCACACCGCGCCACATCGGCCGGTCGTCCAGGGGGTAGGGCGCCGACGGGTCGAGCAGGGACAGCGCGACAGCGGTGGGATCCAGCTCGCCGCGGACGCAGGCGGCCAGCATGTCGGCGCGGTCAGAGGCGATGACCTGCCCGTCCAGCACCGTGTGGAACACCCGCCGCAGGCCCGAAGCGGTGCCCTGAACACGGCGGTGGCCGTCGATGTCGGCCACGACGTGGAAACTGCCGGGCAGCGACGAGATCAGGATGTCGAGCGCGGTGACCTCCCGTATCCGCGTCAGAGCGCGGGTGAGGTGGGCGGCGCTGACCGGGCAACATCCGATCAGCGCCAGTCGGGAGGTCCCGGCCTCGGCGACCACGACAGTGTCGCCGACAGCATCGTTGCCGACAGCATTGTCGGACCAGTCACCAAGCAGCCACGGCCGGCCGGAACGGTAGCGCAGCGTTCGCGGGGCGCGCTCGGCGACCGGGCTGACGGCCCCGGCCAGGTGACCGGCATCGGGCAGGGTGAGAAACCACGGTGTTCCGGGAGAGGGAAGTCCTGTCATGCGCTGTCCGCCTGTTTCTTCGCACCGGAGATCAGGATGACAGGCTGCGGCCGGGGCCACCGTCGGCAGTCGCTGTCGAGGAAAATGTCCGCTCCCCGCGTCCCCGCACGCCGCTGGTGGCAGTAAGAGTTACTCACTGCCACCGTGTACGACGGCAGGGAGCCACCGGGCTATGTGGCTTGTCCACGGGGCCGCTGAACAGCGGTCGTAGTCCGACCAGCGGGCGGGGTGGCTGCGCCCGGACAGCACGGGCGTGTTGACCCGGGCAGCAGTGTTCCCTCCAGGTCGACGCCGCAGGGGCGATCGGCCGGGGTGCGGAAGCACCCGCTCGCGAGTGAACCGTTGGTGTTCAGCGGCGTTCCAGTCCGTGGTGTTCTAGTAGCCGTGACGGAATCCGCGGAACCTACGGAACCTGCGGAACTTCTGGTATCCGCCGTAGTAGTCCCGCCGATGGCCGCCGTAGTAGCCTTCGGTGACGACGGGGAAGGTGCCGACCTCCTGGAGCGCGGGCGGCTGGTACGGAGCTTTCATGGTGCCTCCTGTGGAGTCCTCTCGGATGATCGGCCCGACCATCGTTGGTCGGACGGTCTCTTCCATCCGATCTCTCCGGGCTGGCCCATTGGGAACCAACCCTTCCTCCATGTTGCGACCATGAGGTTCAGTGAAGGTTCAACCCGCGTACATCCGTAGCGAAAAAGGTGCGTTTCCGTACCGTCTGCCGCCGGTCACCGTTCGGTCTCCACACTGAGATCGGCGTCCAGTATCCGCTGGTGCAGCCTACGCAGCCCCGCTCCCGGCTCGACGCCGAGCTCCTCGGCCAGCAGGCGGTACACGGTCTGGTACGCCGACAGCGCCTCCGCCCGCCGGCCCGACTGGTGCAACGCGAGGAGGAGCTGGCCCCACAGCCGCTCCCGCAGGGGATATTCGATGGTCAGCGCACGCAGCGTGGGCAGGACGGCGTCCTGGTGGCCGCGGGAGAGACGGACGTCGATCAGATCTTCCAGGACCGCCCAGTGCTGCTCCTCCAACCGTGCCGCCTCGGCCAGGGTGATGCTCTCGGGCAGTTCGTCGAAAGGCTGTCCACGCCACAGTTCCAACGCTTTCTGAAAATAATCGACGGCAATCTCGCCGGCGCCTTCGCGCAACGCCTCCTGGCCACGGTGCGCCATTTTGTCAAAAACCGACACGTCAAGTTCACCAGGCGCCAGGTTGATGCGGTAGGCACCTGCCCTGCTTTCTATCCTGTTATCCGTGGGAGGAGCCGGGGGGAGCGTCCGCCGCAATTGCGACACATAGGTCTTGATGTTTCCGAACGAGGATCTGGGCGGCTCGTCCTCCCAGAGGACGGCACAGATCCGGTCGATGCTCACCCAGGTCCCGGCATTGAGGAGCAGTAGCGAGAGCAGCATACGTGGCTTGTGCTGGTGAATATCGATCAGTGTGTCGTCGTATCCGTACACCTCCAATGGCCCCAGTACGCGGAACCGCGTTCTCTCGCCCCGGAGTCCGCGTACTTCCGTGCTCATCTGACTGGCGTATGACTCCATTCCGCGGGTACTCCCGTACCTGGCTACAGCCGGCTCGACAAAAGAAACTCACCGGATAAGGCGCATACTCCTTCCCCGGCCAGCGGCCTCCGTTTCCGGGATCGCTGACCGGGGTGCTGTGCGAATGCGGCACATGCTGTGAGTACGGCCACGTGTTAGCGGTACCCTGCCTGGAGTCGCACCAATCAGGAAGATCTTGAAGAAGCCGCTCAGTTGGGGACCGGCACGGGGGTCACCACAAGAAGGAGATCGCCGACCTCGACGGAAACGCCGGAGGAGTGGACCAGTTCGGTGACGGTCCCCGCGTGCGGGCTGGTGACGGCGGCCTCCATCTTCATCGCCTCGATGGTGGCCAGCCGGTCACCCTTGCGCACCTCCTCACCGACAGTGACCGTATAGGTGACCAGTCCGGGCAGCCCCGCGGGAATCTGTGCCGGGTCGCCGGGGTCGGCGCGCCGGGCCTCCTTGGACACCGTCGCGATCGAGGTGTCCCGCACCGACACCGGCCGTGGCTGGCCGTTGACCCGCAGGTACAGGGTGCGCATGCCCGCGTCGTCGGGTTCGCCGACGTCGTTGAGCTCGACGATGACCTCCACCCCGGGCTCCACGGTGATGGTCACCGGCTGTCCCGGGGTGAGGCCGTAGAAGAACTCCTCGGTGGGGACCGTGGCGGAGTTGCCGTAGGCCGCCACGGCGGCGGTGTAGTCGTTCCACGGCCCGGGGAACAGCAGCCGGGACAGGGTCTCGCGCCGCCCCGGTCCGTCCACCCGCAGGGCGGCCGCGTCCTGCGGGTCCAGGTCGGTCACGGGCGCGGACGGCTGCCGGCCGGCGAGCGCGCGTTCGCGGAAGGGCTCGGCGAAGCCGGCCGGTGGCGTGCCGAGATCGCCGGCAAGGTAGCCCAGGACGCTGGCCGGCAGGTCGTAGCGTTCGGGATGCTCGCGCAGCACGGCGACGTCGATGTCACCGCCGGCGATGAACAGCGCCAGGTCCCCGACGACCTTGCTGGTGGGCGTGACCTTGATGGGCTTGCCGAGCAGGTCGTTGGCCAGGGCGTAGCACTCCTGCACCTGGGACCATTTGGCGCCCAGCCCGAGGGCGATCGCCTGCTGGCGCAGGTTCGTCAGCTGGCCGCCGGGGATCTCGTGCCGGTAGACGGCACCCGTCGGCGCCCGCAGCCCCGCCTCGAACGGCGCGTAGAGGTCGCGGACCGCCTCCCAGTACGGCTCCATCGCCGACAGCGCGGTCAGGCTGATCCCGGTTGCCCGTGGGGTGTGGTCGGTGGCAGCGACGAGCGCGGACAGGTTCGGCTGGCTGGTGCCGCCCGACAGCGGCGCGGACGCGGCGTCGACGGCGTCCGCGCCGGCCTCGGCCGCCGCGATCAGGGTGGCCAGCTGGCCACCAGCGGTGTCGTGGGTGTGTACGTGCACGGGCGCGTCGAAGTTCTTCCGCAGCGCCGCCACCAGGACGCGTGCGGCGGCCGGTCGCAGCAGCCCGGCCATGTCCTTGATCGTCAGTACGTGCGCGCCAGCGGCCACGAGCTGTTCGGCCAGGCGCAGGTAGTAGTCGAGGGTGTAGATCCGCTCCGCGGGGTCCACCAGATCGCCGGTGTAACACAGAGTTCCCTCGGCGACCGCGCCGGCCTCGAGGACCGCGTCGATCGCCGGCCGCATCTGCTCGATGTCGTTCAGCGCGTCGAACACCCGGAAGATGTCGACGCCGGTCGCCGCCGCCTCGGCGACGAACGCCTGGACCACGTCGTCCGGGTAGGGGGTGTAGCCGACGGCGTTGCGTCCGCGCAGCAGCATCTGCAGGCAGATGTTGGGAACCCGTTCGCGGATGGCGGCGAGGCGTTCCCACGGGTCCTCCGCGAGGAAGCGCAACGCCACGTCGTAGGTGGCCCCGCCCCAGCACTCAAGGCTCAGCAGGTCGGGGACGAGCCGGGAGTAGGCGGGGGCGATCGCGAGAATGTCGGTGGTGCGCAGCCTGGTCGCCAGCAGCGACTGATGGGCGTCACGCAGAGTGGTGTCGGTGACCGCGAGCCGGGTCTCGGCCCGCAGCCGCGCCGCCCACTCCCGCGGGCCGACCTCGGCGAGCAGCTGCCGGGAGCCGGCCGGCGCCGCCCCGGCCGGGATGGTCGGCAGCAGGCCCAGCGGGTCGATCAGCGTGGCGGCCGGCCGCCGGTGGCCGTTGACGGTGCTGGTGGCCAGCCGGTCGAGCAGCCGGCTGGTGCGGTCGGTACCGCCGTCCCCGAGGAACAGCCCCGGCCGGTCGTCCAGGAACGACGTGGTCACCCGGCCGGCGAGGAAGTCCTCCTCGGCGAGCAGCCGCTGCAGGAACTTCACGTTCGTGCGCACGCCGCGGACCCGGAACTCCGCCAGCGCCCGGCCGGCCCGCGCGGTGGCCTGCGCCAGATCGGCCCCGCGGGCGGTCACCTTGACCAGCAGCGAGTCGAAGTACGGGGTGATCTCCACGCCCTGGTAGATCGCCCCGTCCAGCCGGACGCCCGAGCCGCCCGGGGACTCGTATCTGGTGATCTTTCCGGTGTCCGGGCGGAACCCGTCCGCCGGATCCTCGGTGGTCACCCGGCACTGCACCGCGGCCCCGCGGATGCTGATCGACTCCTGGGACAGGCCCAGGTCGGCCAGGGCGGCGCCGCCGGCGATCCGCAGCTGTGCCACGACCAGGTCGACGCCGGTGACCTCCTCGGTGACGGTGTGCTCGACCTGGATACGCGGGTTCATCTCCATGAAGGTGTGCGACCCGTCGGCGGCGACCAGGAACTCCACCGTGCCGGCGTTGACGTAGCCGACGTGCCGGGCGAACGCCAGCGCGTCCGCGCACAGCCGGTCCCGCACGGCGGCGTCGAGCAGGGGAGCGGGCGCGACCTCGACGACCTTCTGGTGACGTCGCTGCACCGAGCAGTCCCGCTCGTAGAGGTGGACGACCTCGCCGGTGGCGTCGCCGAGGACCTGCACCTCGATGTGCCGGGGCCGGTCGAGGGCCTGCTCGAGGAAGATCGTGCCGTCCCCGAAGGCCGCCGCCGCCTCCCGGATCGCGCTCGTCACCGCGTCTTCAAGGTCTTCTGGATAGTTCACCCGGCGCAGGCCGCGGCCACCACCGCCCGCCGACGCCTTCACGAACAGCGGGAAGCCCACGGCCTCGGCGGCGGCCAGCGCGGCGGCCGGTTCGGTCACCGGCGCCGAGGCCCGCAGCACCGGCAGGCCCGCGGCCACCGCGGCCTCACGGGCGGCCACCTTGTCCCCGGTCAGCCGCAGCACCGGCGGCGGGGGGCCGACGAAGGTGACCCCGGCCAGCTCGCACGCGTGTGCCAGCGCCTCGCTCTCGGACAGGAAGCCGTATCCCGGGTGCAGGGCGTCCGCGCCGACCCTTTTCGCCACCGCCAGCAGGGCGTCGATGTCCAGATAGCCGCGGACGGGGTGGCCGGGCTTGCCGATCTCGTAGGACTCGTCAGCCTTTGTCCGGTGCTGTGAGCCCACGTCCTCGGGCGTGTAGACGGCAACCGTGCGCAGTCCCAGCTCGTGCGCGGCACGGAAGACGCGGATGGCTATCTCACTGCGATTCGCGACCAGGACCTTATTGATCAAGGTGTCACCCTCCACGACGCGGACCAGGTCGACCCCGAAGCGGCCGCCGACTCGGCGAATTGTCGCAGCATTTTTATCCATGTGCTTCTGTTGATGTAGCGCGGTGTCCCGTGGCGGTGGGGCATGGCCCACCGGTCGCACCCGGCGCACCCGGCGCACCTTGGGCGTATCAGCGTGATGAGGCGTCATCACGCCAGTTGTCCGGGCCACGCCTGTTCTCGATCGCTCTCATCCCACGGAACACCGGCGATCTGATCGACAGCCCCTCAGGACCTGCCTCGTCTTACTTTTGCATAATGCAACAAACCCCATCGAAGTGATACCGGACCGCGATCGGAGCGGCAGTGGGACCAATGGAGATCAACGGTCTGCCCGCGCATGCGTTACTCGTGCATGTGGTCGTCGTCCTCGTGCCGGTCGCGGCGGCGATGGTGATGCTGTCGTCGGTGTGGCCGGCGGCGCGCCGCCGGCTCGGTGTCGCCACACCGCTGGTCGCGTTGATCGCGTTGGTCAGTGTTCCGCTCACCACCCATGCCGGAGAGTGGCTCGAAGCCCGTGTGCCCGCTGATCCCCTGGTCCGCCGGCACGCCGAACTAGGTGACAGTCTGTTGCCCTGGGTGGCCGTATTGTTCCTCGCGGCCGCGGTGTCCTGGATGCTGTCACGGCGGGTGCACACTGCCTCTCGGCCGGTCCATCCAGGTGTCGTGGTGGTCGTCGCGGCGCTTGGCATCGTCGCTGCCGCTGGTTCGATCGTGCAGACCTACCGAATCGGCGACAGCGGCGCCAAGGCTGTGTGGCATGACGGTTTCAGCCAGACCGCCCGTGGCGACGAGGGATGACGAAGGATGCGGCATGAACTGACTGTGATCGGATTCCAGTCCGGCTGGACTCGGTCCGGCTGTTCGCCGCCGGTCGCCTGCCGGCGTCAGTGGGCGAGCTTGGTGGCGAAGACGGCGGCCTGGGTCCGGCTTTCCAGCCCGAGTTTGGCCAGCAGGCTGGAGACGTAGTTCTTCACGGTCTTCTCCGCCAGGAACAGGCGGTTGGCGATCTGCCGGTTGGTCAGCCCCTCGGCGATGAGCGCGAGAATGCGGCGTTCCTGCTCGGTCAGGGTGGCGAGCCGCTCGTCGTGGACGGGTTCCTGCCCCGCGCGGCGCAGTACCCGGGGGGTCACCGCGGGGTCGAGGAGGGAACGGCCCGCCGCAACCCGCCGTACGGCATCCACCAGAGCGGTACCGCGGGCCCGCTTGAGGACGTACCCGGCGGCACCTGCCATGATCGCGGTGAACAGGGCCTCCTCGTCATCGAACGAGGTGAGGATCAGACAGGCGACAGCGGGGTTGCGGGAACGGACCTACCGGCACACCTCGATGCCGCTGCCGTCCGGCAGGCGCGCGTCCAGCACCGCGACGTCGGGCCGGGCGGCGAGGATCGCCCGGTCCGTCCCGTCGAGGTGATCGGCCTCGCCGATCACCTCGATGTCGGGCTCCTCGGAAAGAAGATCGCGCAGCCCGCGGCGGACCAGCTCATGATCGTCAAGGAGAAAGACCCGGATGGGCGTGGCACCCACCGTGACATCGGTGGGCCCGGCCGCGTTCGCAGATTCTTCTGACACGGTTTTCTCCGCCTGACCGGGTTGTCCGACTGGGCTGCCTGACCGGGGTGTCTGGCCATGTTGTCTGATTGGGCTGTCTGGCTGTCTGGCCGGGTTGTCTAACCGGGTTGTCTGTCACCGCACGTCATATTCTGCAAACAGATTCTAGCCCGAGCTGGAACGGTTCGACCCGCAGGTCCCAGGTAATCACCGGATGCCTCCTTTGCCGCGGCCGGCGCATACTTCGACACACCCGGTGGCGGGACACCGGTACCGCCGCCGGCCGGCCGCACGAGCCGGATCCCGAATCCCGACCGACACGGTGCCGGTGCCGGAGCTGCTGGTGCCGCGGGTGTCACCGCCGTTCTCCGTCGGCACCCGCCCGGGCGGGTGCCGACGGAGAACGGGACCAGGCTCGGCGGGATACCCGGTCGGCTTCGGGGCGCTGGACCGGCGCGGTGGGAGGTGAGCTGGGCGGGTACCGGTCAGAGCTGGATGTTCACGCTGCCGCCGAGGAGCAGGACCGGCCAGATGGTCACGGCCAGCACGAAGGTGGCGAGCTGGGAACCGGTGTGCACCTGGTAGTCCCTGTTGATTGCGACGACGATGCCGACGGCGAACCAGATCAGGGCGATGACGGGGACCTGTACCCGGGTACGCATGATGGTCCTTTCCCGGGCCGAGGGGCCCGCGGGAGCTCGTGAGGAGCGTGTCCGGGCGGCGGCCCGCACGACGTCGTGCCCGGCGTCCCACCCGGACGCCCCATTCCCGATCAGCGGATTGGTCGATCTTTACTCCCGGCCGGGCGTTCAAACACCTTGTGGGCATATGTGTCGGCAATGTCTCGTGAGCACCCCGGTGCCGGAAGCAACCGCATCATCCGGGATGATGCGCTATCGGTTCCGCGTGCGGCGGTTCGCGGTCGTCACGGTTCGGTTGTCATCGGTTGTCACGCTCCGGCGGTCACGGTCCGGAGTTATCCACATATCCGGAGAGGATGTTGTAGATGGGTTTGGGGAAGGACGGCGCGGAACCGGGTCCCGCGGCCGTCGAACAGGTGGTCAGGATTCTGGAGGAGTATGTGGGCGGTCTGCCCACCACCGATCCGGACGAGCCACACACCGTCACTTTCGTGCGCACCTGGACACTGACACGCACTCTGGGCGAGGCCACCCCGTCAGCCGCCAGCGCGCCCGCGGCCGGCGCACCGTCAGCCGGCGCACCGTCGGCCATCCCGCTGTCAGCTGGCGCCCTGGCGCCGGGTGGCGCGCCGTTGCGTGTTGGTGGCACTGTCGTGCGCTGGTACGCCGCACAGGACGACCACGCTGACCGCGCTGACCGCGCCGACGAGGTCGACGACCAGCGGACGTACGAGCAGCTCGTCGGTGCCGCGCAGGCCCTGGCCGCGCGGGGGTTCCCGTCCGAGGAGGTCTACGAGGGCTGGCGGACGGTCGCCATCGACCTGCCCGCGTCGGCCGTGCCGGTTGCGGCCCCGGTCGGGAAGGATCAGGCCGGAAGCGATCAGGTTGGGAGCGACCCGGCCGAGAAGAAGGCGGGGAAGAAGCGGCGCCTGTGGTGGTCGACGACGGTCACCACCTGAACATGCCAGCTTCCGACGGGTGATCTGTCCGGCCCGGGCCGCCGGGTTCGCCCGTATCTGCCTGCCGCGATGACCGCGACAGGTGGGTGGACGAGCGCGGCGGCCCGTCCACCGGCACATCGTGTAAAAACACGACGAGAGTGTTCCGTGGATCGGCCGACTCGATCGGCCGGTTCCGGCCACCTTCCTGGAGGCGGCTGACGGGCCGGACGCCGGCCCGTCAGTGTCGGCCGGTCAGGGCCAGGGCATCCGGCGGACCCACCGCTGGTCGGGCGGCTGGTATCGGGCCGGCCCCGCGGCCCGCAGCGCGCGGACGAACGGCAGGACGGCCAACGCGCCGAAAACGAATCCGACCACGTGGGCGCCGTAGGCGACGCTGCTGCCCTTCGCGACACCCATACCGATGAAATAGATGTACTGGAGCAGGAACCAGAACCCGAGCACTATCCAGGCCGGCAGCCAGAACGGCAGAAAGAACAGGAACGTGACAAGGCCGATGACCCGCGCCCGCGGGAAGACGACCAGGTAGGCGCCGAGCACGCCGGCCACGGCCCCGGAGGCGCCGATGAGCGTCGTGGTCGAGTCCGACTCGAACAGCGCGAACCCGTAGGTTGCCACGTATCCGCACGCCAGGTAGAAGATCAGATAGAGGAAGCGTCCCATCCGGTCTTCCACGTTGTTGCCGAACACGCCGAGGAAGAGCATGTTCCCGAGCAGGTGCAGCCAGCTCCCGTGCAGGAACATCGCGGTCAGTACCGACAGGACCGGGGACTTGTCGAACGACGGCGGCGACTCCACCTCACACAGCACCTGGCCCTGCGGGTTCACGCCCGCGGACCGGCCGCTGGGCGCCTGAGGGGCGGGCTGGTTGTCCAGTATCTCGGTGGGGACCGCACCCCAGCGGTCGAAGAACCGTTCCTGCTCGCAGACGCTCGTCGGAGTCGCGGTGTCAGCTCCGGCGACCGAGGTCACGATCGGCTCGAAGAGCACGAAGACGGCGACGTTGACCGCTATCAGCAGCCAGGTGACGATCGGCCGGCGACGCAGCGGGTTGATGTCGTGAATCGGTATGACCACGCACCCATCCTGCCCGCGCCGTCCGCGTCACCGACAACCACCCACCCGATGAGGGCTGGCCCAGCTAACACGGTGCTCGTTGTGATTCTGCTGCTGTTCCAGCAGCACCAGGATCACAACGAGCATGAAGTTCGAGGCTGGTCGAGTGGTCAGCGCAGGGCGTTCTTGTTGAAGGGCTCGAGGTGTTCGCCGGCGGCGAGGGGGCGGCCGCCCATGTAGCTGCCGCGCATGTGCCGGCGTACGCCACCGGGCGGATCCTCGGTGGCGCGGGCGGCGGCATGCCACAGGTCGCTGTGGTGCAGCAGCACGTCACCGCGGTCGCAGTAGACCGCCACTTCACCGGGGATCTTGCCGAAGCCGCCGGGGACGGCGTCCCAGTCCCCGCGGTGGCTGCCGGGCACCGCCCGCAGGAAACCGTTGGCCGGCGATGTCGCGTCGATGTGGAAGGTCAGTGCCACCCCGGGCCAGATCTCCGATGTCGGCCGGGACTGGTGGTCGCTGTGCCAGCCGATCCGCGTGTAGGTCATCCCGGCGCCGGGGCGGGCGTCCTGGTAGATGACACCGTGATCGTCCACGTCGTACAGCCAGTGGTCGTTGCCGAGGATGCGCTGGACGAGCGCGAGCAGGACGGGGTGGCGGATCGCCGCCGCGGCGACGGGGGAGAGGTGCGTGACCCCGACGACGTAGTGCACATACGGCGGATGGTCGCCGTCGAAGTCGCCACCGAGATCGTCCCCGGCCCAGGAGCGGTCGAGATCGCCGGTGCCGATCCGGCGTTGGAGGTCGGCGAGCGCGGCACCGAGTGCGGCCGTCTCCTCCTCGGCGAACAGCCCGCGGACGATCACGAAACCGTCGCGGTCGAAGTCCGCGGCCAGCTCCGCAACCGCTTCCGGCGCGCCCGTCCCCGTCTTCGTCTTCGAGGTCTCCGACACCATGTCGACACCGTTCGTCATACGGCCATCATGACCCGCCCGCGACGCCCGGCGGCACGCCCGGCATATACCGCCCGCGGGCTTTCCACCCACACCATGCGCGGGGGAGCGCTGTCCGCGAACGGAGCCGTGACGTGGAAAACACGGGCCGGTGGAGGCGGAAACGACGGCGTCGCCCCGTTCGTGCGCCTGTCAGCGCACTGTCCCGGCGGGCGGGTCAGCGGTACTGGCGGTAGCGGTCGGGGGGCCGGTGGGCGCGGCGGGTGATCCAGAAGGGGGCGAGGAGGGCGACGAGGCCGGCGGCTACACCCACCTGCAGAATGTGGCGTATCCAGTCGAAACCGCCGGTGTCGCGGACACCGAGCGCACTGGCGATGATGTTGCCCACCAGCGCGCCGACGATGCCGATGACGATCGTGAGCCACAGTGGGATCCGCTGTGGCCCCCGGACGAACAAGCGTGCCAACAGGCCGATCACAAGACCGGCGAAAATGATCCAGATCAGTTGAAACACGGTGGCCTTCCTCGCTGGGAGCCGTTGTCACCAGTCGTTGTCACCAACGGTGAGATTATCTCCACCCGCTTTCCCCGCAAACGCCAACGGTCCGTCAGCTGCCTGTCCCTCCCGTGACACCCAGCGCGGCCCCACCC
>NZ_CAAAFS010000191.1:2251-12268 GCF_900634755.1 Protofrankia symbiont of Coriaria myrtifolia | reverse complement strand
CACCTCTCCGGCACGCCCAGCCCACCCCCGCACCTTGCCAGGAACCGAGACCGAGGGTGGAAACGGCTGCTACAGCGACCACCTGCCCCCTCGTCGTTCATGATCCGGAACGCTGGCGGGATGGGTTGGCGTGGCAGCGGCCAGCGCGGGCGAGGGCTGTGACGACGCGGCTGGCGAACGGTGCGGTTGTGACGGTGGACACGGTGGGGTCCCGTGCGGGTGCGGGCGGGGCACGCGTGCGGGACGGGGCACGATAGACATGGCGTATGGGGCAACGTCTGCGGCAGCGTCCAGGGGGAGGCGCGCCGGCTCGGTACGCCGACGCGGGGGAGTTGCTCGCCGACGACCGCGCGCACGTCTGGCATCCGTACGCGTCGGCGACCGACCCGCTGCCGGTGTTCCCGGTGGCGTCCGCGTCCGGGGTGCGGCTGCGGCTGGCCGACGGGCGGGAGCTGATCGACGGCATGTCGTCGTGGTGGGCCGCCATCCACGGCTACGCCCACCCGGTCCTGGACGCGGCGGTGCGCGCCCAGCTCGACGACATGGCCCACGTCATGTTCGGCGGGCTGACCCACGCGCCCGCGGTGACGCTGGCCCGCACCCTGGTCGAGATCACCCCGCCGCCGCTGACCAGGGTGTTCTTCTGCGACTCCGGGTCGGTCTCCGTCGAGGTCGCGATCAAGATGGCGTTGCAGTACGCGCGGGGACGGGGGCGTCCCGGCCGGACGAAGCTGCTCACCATCCGCCGGGGGTATCACGGTGACACCTCCGGCGCCATGGCCGTGTGCGACCCGGACACCGGCATGCACCATCTGTTCACCGGTCTGCTGCCGCGTCACCTCTTCGCCGAGGCGCCGCGGCCGGGCTTTGACGAGCCCTGCGAGGACGAGCATGTCGCCGGCATCGCCCGGCTGCTCGACGAGCACCAGCACGAGATCGCCGCGGTGATCTGTGAGCCGGTGGTGCAGGGCGCCGGGGCGATGCGCTTCTACGCCCCGGGCTGGCTGGCCCGGCTGCGTGAGCTGTGCGACACCCACGGCATCCTGCTCATCGCCGATGAGATCGCGACCGGGTTCGGACGGTCGGGGGAGCTGTTCGGCTGCGACCATGCCGGGATCAGCCCGGACATCATGTGCGTCGGCAAGGCCATGACCGGGGGATACCTGACGATGGCCGCGACCCTGTGCACGGACGAGGTGGCGGCCGGGGTGTGCGCGTCCGAGGCGGGCGTGTTCATGCACGGGCCGACGTTCATGGGCAACCCGCTGGCCGCGGCGGTGGCGAACGCCAGCATCGGCCTGCTGCTGTCCGGGCCGTGGCGGCGCCAGGTCGGCGATCTGCGGATCTGGCTGGCCGAGGGGCTCGCGCCCGCCCGCGCGCTGCCTGGCGTCGCCGACGTGCGGACGCTGGGTGCGATCGGGGTGATCGAGACCCGGGAGCCGGTCGACATGCGGGTGATCCAGCCGCTGCTGGTGGAGTTGGGGGTCTGGGTGCGCCCGTTTGGCCGGCTGGTGTACGCGATGCCCCCATACGTCATGACACGCCCAGATGTCGCCGCGCTGACCGCCGCCATGGTGGAGGCGGTCGCCCGCACCACCTGATGATCTAACCGCTGACCTGCGGCAATGGGCTTGTCGGAACGGTTGTGTGCCGCGTCGGGGTCATCTCCTCGGGCATCGCCCGACGGTTTCTGACATCGGGACAACATCGAAGTGGTTGCGGTCGCCGGGCCACCGTCCGTACTCTTTGTTTCTGTTGATGACTCTGAGTAACGAGCCGGTGCACATCAAACCGAAACGAGGCGAACGGGGAGGAAGGTCGACCCGGCATGATGTCCCACATTTTGTTACCTCCTCTCCGGGGAGCGGTGAATCCGGGGAAAACCGCGCATCCCGCTGGAGCAACGACGCATGACACGGCCGCGGCGGCGGACTCCACCGCCGGCGAGACCGACGTGCGTTCGCCATCCTGCTCGCCAGTTCGTTCACCATCCCAGTCCCCGTCCCAACCGTCGTCCCAGCCGTCATCCCGGCCACCGTTGCCCCGGCCAGCCCGCCCGTCCCAGCCGCTTCAGCCGTCCCAGCCGCTGGCACCCGGGCCATCCCAGCCGTCACAGCGGCCGTCCCGGTCGCCTCAGCCGTCCCCACCATCCCGGTCGCGGCGGCTCCGGCGACTCGTGCGGCAGTCCTGGCAGCGCGGGGGAAGGGCTGCCCGGCAGGCCGGTGAACGGCTGGCCGAGCAGGTGTCACATTTTGCGCTGTGGAGCCTTCCGCCACGGCTTGTCCGCTATTTTGTCGCCGTCGACGTACTGTGTCTGGTAGTTGTCCTTGTCAGCCTGTTCGGGCTTTCCTTCAGATTTGCCGACCTGTTCACCTTCGGGGCGTTCGTTCTGCTCGGCCGGCTGGCCATGAAAACGTCCCGGCATCTCGGTGTGCCCGGTCTTCGGAAGGACGAGCCGCACCGGGACCTGCTGTCGAACTGGACCCTGCCGGTCACGCTTCTTCTCCCACCGCTGTACGCCGCCGTCCTGCACATACCCCTGCACTGCCTTTTCCGTTCCCGCGGCCAGGGCGCCACGCAGCCCAGATACCGGCAGGTCTTCAACGCGGCGGCACTGGGCGTGTCGGGTTTCTGCGCGGCCAGCGTGCACCGGGCGCTCGCCCCGCCCCAGGGGCCATACCGGATCGACACCCTGGTGGGTTCGTCCGGACGTATCGGCGCGTTGGTCGTGGCGGTGTTCACCTACACGGTGCTCAACCGTGTTCTGCTGCGCGGCATGCTGTGGTGCGCGCATCCGAGATCGGCACAGCCGGCCCGTCGCCCGTTCGCCGGCGGTCGGCGGGAAACACTCGCCGTCGACGCCGCCGAGATGTGTTCCGCCATCGGGCTGGCCGTGCTGTGGACCGCGCACCCCCTGCTCATGCTCACCGCGACGCCGCCCGCGCTCCTGCTCCAGCGCAGCCTGCTGCACGCCGAACTGCTCCAGGCGGCCCGCACCGACGCCAAGACCCGGCTGGCCAACCCCGCCTACTGGCGGGAGACGGCGGAGAAGGAGGTGCTGCGCATCCGGCGCTCGGGCCGTCCGATGTCCGTGCTCATCGTGGACATCGACCATTTCAAGAAGGTCAACGACCAGTTCGGCCATCTGGCCGGCGACGCCGTTCTCATGTGTGTCGCGGACGCGCTGCGCGCTGCCACCCGGCCGCGTGATCTTGTCGGCCGGTTCGGCGGCGAAGAATTCGTGATCATGCTCTGTGACACCGATCTCGACGCCGCCGCCCGGGCCGCTGACCGGATCCGCCGGCAGGTGGCCGGGATGCGCTGCCGGGCGGACAGCCACGCCGCCGGCGTGGTCTGCGTGTCCGTGACCGTCTCGGTCGGGGTAGCCACCGCGGCCGGCACGGACGTGGAACTGGCCGCCCTGCTGGAGACGGCGGACGCGGCGCTCTACCGGGCCAAGGCCGACGGCCGCAACCGCGTCCGCCTGGCGGCCGGTCTGACTTCCCGGGCCTCCCACGCCTCCCACACCCCGACGACCGCCTGACACCCCACACCGTTCACCACGAACACCGTATTTACCACGACATCGCCCACGGGATCATTCACGGGCCGCCCGCGTCGCCTGCCGTTCCTTCTGATGCATTTTGACCTGTTGGTCACCGGGCGGCGGCGCTGGTGGTGTTGCGCAGCAGCAGCATCGTGGTCACCGGACCCACCCCGCCCGGGACCGGTGTGAGAGCGCCCGCCACGGACGCGACCGCGTCGGCGTCCACGTCGCCGACCAGACCGGCCTCGGTGACGTTCGTCCCCACGTCGATGACGACGGCACCCGGCCGGATGAACCCCTTGCCGATCATCTTGGGACGGCCGACGGCGGCCACCACGACATCGGCCTCGTGCACGACCGAGAGCAGGTCGGTCGTGCGGGAGTGACAGATCGTCACCGTGGCGTCCTCGGCCAGCAGCAGCAGGGACGCGGGCTTGCCGACCACCGGGCTGCGCCCGATGACCACCGCGTGGACGCCGGCGAGCTTGACGCCGCCGCGGTGCAGGATCTCCAGCACCGCGGCGGCGGTGGCCGGCGCGAAGCACGGCAGGCCCAGGGCCAGCCGGCCCAGGCTCAGCGGGTTCATCCCGTCGACGTCCTTGTGCGGGGGGATGCGGCTGCCGACGTCGTCCGCGGACAGGCCCGGGGGCAGCGGGGTCTGCACCATCAGGCCGTGCACCTCGTCGTCGGCGGCCAGCCGGTCGACCGTGGCGACGAGGTCGGCGGCGTCCCCGGACAGCTCGTGGATGACGCAGCGGACCCCCACCTTCGCCGCGCCACGTTCGATCACCCTGACGTAGGACCGGGCCGCCGGGTCGGTACCCGGCAGGACCACGGCCAGTGTCGGCACCCGGCCGGCCTCGCGCAGCCGCTCCACATCGTCGACGACACCCCGGCCGATCTCCGCGGCCATGGCCCGCCCGTCCAGCAACTTCATGATCCGATCCGTTCCCCGACGGCGCGCACGATGCTGTCCGCCGTAGCCACAGAGGTCAGATGGCCGGCGAGGGCGGCCGTGGCACGCTCCCGCGCGTCCGCGTCCGTCATCACCGCCGTGTTCACCCGTACGTTGATCGCGGCGCTGTCCAGCGCGGCGCGTGCGCTGGCGGCGGCCACCCCGACATCGCTGAGGACGTTGACGTTCGCGCCATCGATGATCCTCGCGCACAGCCCCACCACGGCCGCCGCGACCGCCGCGGTGCGCAGCGGCACCTCGGCCGCGGTGACCAGCGCGGTCTGGATCGCCCGGCTGCGAGCGGCCCGTTCCTCGTCGGTGCCCTTCGGCAGTTTGTAGGCGTCGCTGACCGCGGCGAACGCACGGGCGTCGGCGGCGGCCAGCGCCAGCGCCTCGGCGCGGGCCTTGTCAGCCCCGCTTCGGGCGGAGAGCATCGTCGTCTCGTGCTCGGCGTACCGGGGCCTGCCGATCGTGAGATTGCAGACCATGCTCACCAGCGCCGCGCCGAGGGCGGCCTGCAGCGCCGCGGCCGCGCCACCGCCCGGCGCGGGCGCGGGGGAAGCCAGCTCGGCGAGAAACCCCGCCATCGTCTCGTCGTCCACGGCACCCTCTCCCACCTGCTGACTCTGCCTGCCGGCCGGCCGCGTGTCACCACAGCGCCGCACGTCCTGTGAACTTCCCACGGCTGACCGCACTGCACCGTAGCAAGCCCACAGGCGGTTGGCTCAGCAGCTCGGAAAGCCGGAAAACCGGGCCCCTGGGCTGTCCTGTGCCCCTGGCCCAGGCCGGGGCACAAGACAGAAGGCAGGGAGAAGACAGGGAAGGGCGGGGGAGGACGGGAGGAAGGCCGTCACGCGGCCGCCGATCCGGAGATTCCGGCCTGTACGGCCGGCCGCCGGAGCGGGCCGCTACGGCCACCGGGGAGGTCGGTGACGATCTCTATGCTGGTTGGCCGTTTGAACCTGGCGAGACCGGCCTCGCAACGCTCCACGAGCTCGGCCACGAGCAGGGGATCAGGACCGTTCACCGGGACGACCAGCGCGACGGGCACCTCGCCGAGGACGGCGTCCGGTCGGCCCACCACCACCGCGCGGCGCACCCGCGGGTCGGCGAGCAGAACCTCCTCGATCTCGCGGGGGGAGACCTTCTCACCACCACGGTTGATCACGTCGTCGCCGCGGCCGGTGAGGTAGAGGTAGCCGTCGGCGTCCGTGAAGCCGATGTCGCCGGTGTCCAGCCAGCCGTCCGGGGTGAAGCTGTCAGCGCCGGTCGGGCCGGCGTAGGCGCGGATGACCCCGGGACCGCGGATCTGTACCCGCCCGGCCTGCCGCGGCGGGCACGGCCTCGCCTCGTCGTCGACGACACGTACCTCGCTGCCTACCGGCAGGCCCACCGAACCGGGCCTGCGGGCTCCCCGCGGGGGATTTGCCGTGATCATACTGCCGGCCTCGGCCATGCCGTAGGTTTCCAGCACCGGGACGTCGGTGGCCTCCTCGAACGCCTGTAACACGGGGACGGGCAGGGGAGCGGAGGCGGACCGGACGAACCGGAGCCGGCAGTCGCGGGCCTGGGCGGCGTGCGGATCCATGGCCAGCAGGGCCACGATCGACGGAATCCCGTTTATCCAGGTCACCTGATGATTTTTGATCATCGTCCAGAATCCGCGGCGGCGGAACCGCCGGTCGAGGACAAGGGTGCCCCCGCTGTACAGGGTGGCGAGCAGCCCGGCCACCTGCGCGTTGACGTGGACCAGCGGCAGCGGGTTGTAACCGATGTCCGCCCGGGTCAACTGGTGGTGGCGCGCGGCGGCGGCGGCCACGTGCGCGAGCTGCCCGCCGTCGAGGAAGATCTCTCTGGTCGCCGTGGCCGCCGCCGTATCCGTCGCGCCCGTCAGCAGGACGCCACCGGACGTCCGGTGGCGTGCGCCGCTGCCGTCGGTCGCGCTGTCAGCCGCGGTGCCGCCAACGGTAGGGCCGTCGCTGGCGACGTGCCCCGACGACGACACGGGCGACGACACGGGCGACGTGACGGTGTGCCTGGTGGTCATTCGCGGGTTGAGCTGGCGGACGCCGCACGCGGGGGGCAGCGGTCGGTCGGTGACCACGAGAGCGGGGTGGATCCGGGCCAGCGCCCGTTCCAGCTCCGCGGGCGGGGCGTCGGGATCCAGGGGGGCCGCGTGCCTGCCGCTCACCAGGATGGCGAGGAAGACCACGGCGAAGTCCAGGGGATCCGACACGAGGATCGCGATCCGTCCCCGTGGCCGCGGGCCGTGCGCGTCCAGATCGCTCTGCCAGCGCTGGACGAGGGCGGCCATCGTGCCGTAGGTGACCGAACGGTTGCCGCGAGCTTCCCTGAGGTACACCTGGTCTGGCTGTTCCCTGCCGTGCACGCCCAGCCAGCCGGTCACGGATGTCACTTTCACCACCACCTTCGCCGGCTTCCGCGTAAATACACCCCGACTATCGCCGGAAGATTTCTGGCCACGCTCCCGATACCTCTCTCCACAAAACACCCCAGACCGCTATATCAGTTTCCAGCGAGTCGATGTGACGCCACCCGGGGTGTTGCTGGTCACATATGGACCGATGGGAGAAACGGCGGCTTCCGCGCGTCACCCGGTAATAAGCCCCTGAACCGAACGCCCCCGTCCTTACAGGTGTTCCCGCCCGACGAACAGTGGTCCGGGACCCTGTGGGGGATGAGCATATCCCGCCGGGACCGTGCCACCGTGGCCGCTGCGCACACCCGTCGGCTGTCTGGTTGTCGTCTGTCGTCCGGCGTGCGGCCCACCCGGCATGATGTAGATGACACATGACGGATGACAGCGGACGAACAATGCCGTTTCCCGCCGTCAAATGTCGTCCTGGTTGTCGCTCCGGTGTCGAATAGCCGACTTCGGGTCGCCCGGCCCGGGCCGGCCGGGCGGGCGTTTCCGAGGCATTGTTCCGCGGACGTGTCCGCGCGAAACAGGTCCACAGGGCCCGAACGGCACGGGCCGTTCGGAGCGGCCGACCGGCCCGTGCGCCGGCCTTGGTCCCCGCCGTGGATGCGCGGCGTGGCGAATGACGGATGCGGCAGGGATGCGGGCGGGACGGCGGGGACCGCGGACGGACGGTCGGGGTGGGGTCCCGACCGATCTACTTGACATAATGTTGATTATCGGCGTGACGATGCTGTGCGGGGGAGGGGCGACGGCGGGCAGAGTCGTGCCGGATGCGCGTCTACCGCGCCGACGCCTACGTGTGTCGAGCTCTCCGGGTCAGGCGGGGTTCTCCGGTACCGGGTCGAGGTCGAGCGCGAGTGAGTTCATGCAGAAGCGCTGGCCGGTCGGCGCCGGACCGTCGTCGAACACGTGTCCGAGATGTGACCCACAGCGTCGGCACCGGACCTCGGTGCGGATCATGCCGTGGGAGTGGTCCTCGACCAGTTCCAGCGCGTCCGCCACCTTGGGCTCGTAGAAACTCGGCCAGCCCGATCCGGAGTCGTACTTGGTGGACGAGTCGAACAATGCGTTTCCGCACGCCCCGCAACGGTAGATGCCGGTTTCCTTGCTGTACGTGTAGGAGCCACTGAAGGGCGGTTCGGTGGCGGCGTTACGCAGGATGGCATAACGCTCCGTAGGGAGTTCCTTACGCCACTCCTCTTCGGTCTTGACGACCTGGTGCGTTGCCACGGTGGCCTCCTTGTCGTCGCTCATGCCACGCCACTCCCCTCTTCTGCTGGTGTGGGACGTTTCACGCGGCGGATTCGTTCCCCGAGGGCGTTCCGTCAGGCAGCCCGCGCGGCAGGCTGCCGCGCGGGCTGCCTGACGGCGGTCCGCCGGGTCCGTGTTGACGGGCGGGCGGGTGGTGAGCAGGCCTGCCTGGACGGCGCCGCCGGCGGCGGTCAGCGCCGCCGCCACGGCCGGCGCCCAGGCGATGTCCCGGCGGATACCGGCGCTGAGCAGCACGGCCGCGTCGGCCGTGTCGATCAGCGCGCCCGCCCGCAGCCACCCCCGCGCCGGTGGGCCGTCGCGCCGCAGCAGGGTCGCGAGCAGGCCGGCGCCGACGGCGATGTCACGGGCGGCGGCGAGCTGTGTGAGCCACGCCGTCCGTTCGGCGGTGACCCGGTCCACTCCGACGAGGCGCGCGAATCTGGCGGGACGTGTCAGCAATCCGACACCAAACGCACAGCGGGCTGCCCCGAGAAGAGCCACTTGCTGACCGTACGTAATAGATGAAGGCTTAATCATGATCATTTTTATACCTTGTGTGAGCACGATCTCGTTAACGGCCTTGTCTCCAGGGGAACGTCCCACAGATCCCGAGCGTTGATGAGTCTGAGTTCCTCACTGGTATCGACGCTCGGGAGGGTTTTCATGGGCGAGCGCATCCTGCGAGGCAGCCGTCTAGGTGCAGTCTCCTACGAGACGGACCGCAGCACCGAACTCGCGCCCCGCCAGACCGCGTCCTACGACTGCCCGAACGGCCACCAGTTCACCATGCCTTTCGCTGCCGAGGCCGAGGTCCCGGCAGTCTGGGAGTGCCGTGTCTGTGGTGCCGGATCGGTCATCGTCGACGGCGAGGTCCCGGAGCCGAAGAAGAGCAAGCCCCCGCGCACGCACTGGGACATGCTGATGGAGCGGCGTACCACCGACGACCTTGAAGAGGTACTGGCTGAGCGGCTCGCGGTCCTGCGGGGAACCGGGCAGGACCGGCGCTCCGCCTGACACGTCTGCCGTAGCGACACCCACGCGTGTGGCCCGTCCGGACGATCCGGACGGGCCACACGCGTGTCGAACCGGTCTCATGCCGAGACACCCGTCGTCGACCGTTCCTGCTGTTCCTCGGCGCTCCCCCGGGCCGCGGGCAGCGGTAGCGGCCCGCCGTCCCCACCGGAGCGCGTGCCCGGGCCCGTCTCGTCCCGGCCCACCACGGCCGTGCTCCTGCCCGCTCCCTGCCGCCGGGCGCCGCGGCCGCCGCCCGCGGCCGGCCGGTCGCGCAGGGACCGCACCGCCCACCAGGTCACCCGCCACAGCGCCTCCCCCACGATGGCCCGGCTCATCTTCGACCGTCCGCGCTCACGCTGGACGAAGGTGATCGGGACCTCGCCGACCCGGAATCCCGACCGCCACGCCTGCCAGGCCAGGTCGACCTGGAAGCAGTACCCCTGCGACGCGACCCGGTCAAGATCGCGGTTGCGCAGGACCCCGGCCCGGTAGGCCCGGAAACCCGCGGTCGCGTCGGCCAGCGGCATGCCGAGGGCGGTCCGCACGTACACGTTGGCGCCGCGGGAGAGCAGCAGCCGGGCCCGCGGCCAGTTGCGCACCTCTCCCCCGGGCACCCAGCGTGAACCAATGACCAGGTCGGTCGTGCGCAGGGCGGTGAGCAGGCGGGGCAGCTCCTCCGGCTGGTGCGAGCCGTCGGCGTCCATTTCGACCAGGACGCCGTAGCCGCGGCCCAGCCCCCAGTTGAAACCGGCCACGTAGGCCGCGCCCAGCCCCTCCTTGGTCTGCCGGTGCAGGACGTGGACGTGC
>NZ_CAAAFS010000191.1:0-1915 GCF_900634755.1 Protofrankia symbiont of Coriaria myrtifolia | reverse complement strand
GCACGTCCACGTCCGGATTGGCCGTCCGGAGCCGGTTGACCGTGTCCTGAAGGTTCTCCCGCTCGTTGTAGGTGGGAACACACACGAGAACGCGCTCGCCGTCCACGCGGCTCCTTTCGGTGTCTTCGGTGTCGCCAGCGCTGTCGTCGGCGGGGCCGCTGCCCGCCTGCCCGTCCTGCTCTCGCCGGCCAGCCCGCAGGCCGAACGCTACAGCGACCACTCCGATCATCACCAGGAGCGTCTCCGGGAGGCTACCGAGCCGGTCCGCGACCGTACGCCCCGTACGCAACGGCAGCGCGGCGGTCAGGATGGCCGCCTGGTACAGCCCGGACTGTGCGATGATCCGGCCGTCGGGCATGACCATCGCGCTCTGACCGCTGGTGGACACCTGCACCGCTGCCCGCCCGTGTTCGACCGCGCGCAGCCGGGTCATGGCCAGCTGCTGCTCGCTTTCGCCCCGGCGTCCGAACGAGGCGTTGTTGGTCTGCACGACCAGCAGTTGCGCGCCGGCGTCGACAGCGGCGCGCACGAGGCCGTCGTAGGCCACCTCGAAGCAGATGACATCACCGACGGTGATGTCACGGATGGTCAGGACCCCGGTTGCGGTGCCGTGGACGAAGTCGTTGGGCATCTCGGTGGCGAACCGGCCGATTAGCTTCTCCAGGACGGCCCGGCCCGGCAGGTACTCGGCGAACGGCACCGGGTGCTGCTTGACGTACATCTGCCCCGTCCAGCCGGTGTCCTCCCACACCAGGGCGGCGTTGCGCACCCTGCGCGGACCCGGCCCGTCGAGGACCGCGCCGACGAGGACGGGAGCGCCCGCCGCCCGCGCGGCCCGGTCCAGCAGGGCGGCGGCGCGGGGGTCGGCAAGCGGGTCGACGTCCGAGGCGTTCTCCGGCCACAGGACCAGATCGGGTTGTAGGGCCCGGCCCGCGGCCACGTCCGCGGCGAGCTGTTCGGTCCGCGTGACGTGGTTGGTGGTGACCTGGAACATGCGTCCGAGCGCGTCCAGCCCACCGGCCCGCGGGACGTTGCCCTGCACCGCGGCGATGTCCGCGGTGCCGGTCTGCGCCGCGGTCGGCAGCGGTATCGCGAGGCCCACCAGCGTCACGGCGGCGGCCGCGGCCAGCGGACGGGCTGTCGCCACGGCCGTCCGTACCCGACGGCTCCTACCGCCCGTTCCGGCGCCCGTCCGCTCGTCCCTGCCATGCGCGCCGGGTGAGCGGGATGATCCGGTGGCGTCCATGGCCGGTACACCCGCGCGGATGGCGGCCGCGGCCAGCAGCGCGCCGATGCCGGCGACCGCGGTGGTCACCAGCGGTGATCCTCCGAGCGCTGCGAGTGGTGTCAGCGGTGTGTCCGCCTGGCTGAAAGCCAGCTTCCCCCACGGGAAGCCACCGAAGGGCACTCGTGCGCGCACCGCCTCCTGCGCGACCCACACCGCGGCCACCCACAACGGCCACCCGCGTACCCGTGTCACCGCGGTGCTCGCGGGGGCGACCAGCGCGAGCAGGGCCGCCTCGCCGGCCGAGAGCACCACCCAGCCGTCGATGCCGACGAACGTCACGAAACGCAGCATCGCCAGCATGAAGCCGAGACCGAAGAGCAGGCCGAGGGCGAACGACCGACGCAGGCGCACACCGCGCACGACCAGGGTCAGCAGCGCGACTGCGACCGGCGCCAGCGGCCAGATCCCGGCGGGCGGGAACGCCAGGTACAGCAGCACGCCGGCGGTGGCCGCCAACAGTGGCCGGATCAGCCGGCGTCCCAGCCGCCGCACCGGCCGCTGGGACGACCGTTGGGGCGAGGAGGCGTCCCCGTCCGGCTCGGACGCGTCGTCCGTGCCGGACGCGGCACCGCGGCTCGCACCGTGATCCGCGCTCAGCATGTCCTGGGCTGCCACACTTCTAGTAGA
>NZ_CAAAFS010000190.1:0-7461 GCF_900634755.1 Protofrankia symbiont of Coriaria myrtifolia | reverse complement strand
GTCTAGTAGTGTCGGCTACCAGCCGGCCCGCCAACGACCGGGTCGGCGAAACATCCGTCCGCCGGGCCCGGGCGGCCGGCGTGGGTCAGGTTCGGATCGAAGACGTCACCGGAGCACCGTGCTGACGCACCCCGTCCTGAGAGGAACGAGTACGGAAACGGCTGCCAGAGCGACCGTTTGTTCCCTCGCTCCCGTGAGGGCGACTGTGTGGCACTGAGGGTTCTGGGATGCGGCCGTGTTGCCTGGTTGGCATTGCCTGGTTGGCATCTCAGCTTCGGGCGGTTCGTTCGGAGCTGTGCGTGGGGGGCGGTGCGGTGCCCTTGTCCCGGTGGTCGGCGAGAGGGAGCAGGACCACACCGATGATGATCAGAGTCAGGGAGCCTGTCTTGAGCCAGTTGGCGTGCTCCGTGCCCAGGGCGATGCCGATGACGGCGACCGAGGCGGTCCCCAGCGCCCCGAAGGCCGCGTACGACACGCTCGGGCCCAGTCCCGTGAGGGCGACGCCGAAGAAGTAGGTGGTCAGGAGGAACCCGAGGACGGCGAGGACCGAGGGGGCCAGGTTGCGGAAGCCGTGGGAGGCGGCGAGGGCGTAGGTGGCTGCCACGTCGCAGGCGATCGCGACCACCAGAACCAGCCAGCTCATCAGGATCCTTCGGGAGAGATCGGTTGGCCGCCGGTGCCTGTGCCTGGCGGCAGGGCGGTGGGCGGCGTCGGTGACTGTCATCGCTTCTTCCTGGGGCTCTTGGCCTGTGGACCTCTTGGCCTGGCCTCTCGGCGGCATCCTGGCGGCTTCCTGGTGGCGTGGCCGGCTCGCGGCCGATGCCGCGGTCAGGTCTCGTCCCCGGTCTCGTTCGGAACCGCAGCCGACAGTACTACACGCTGCATTCGAGTAAGTACTCGATGCTCCCTATGTCGGTATGCCCGCACCGTCGGCGTGACCACGGGGTCTGTGGATATTTTTTGTTCGTCGATTGTCTCTCGGTTGATATATCTATCGTGCGATCTTCTTTTTGAGAAAAAGTTCGCAAAATCCGGCGGAAGGCCGGCATTTGTGACCCGCGACACCAGAAATAACAATTAACACACAATTTGCGCTGTGCAATCATGCGCGACCGCGGCGCGACCACGCACACGTCATGCCTGGCTGGCGCGCTGGCATGGCGGCGAACCGCGCCGTGTCCGGGGGAATCAGGGAGAACGGGAGGAAGACCCGGAGGGAACGTGTGGTTGACAGCGACCGAGTAACGACCGGTACCGTTCATCCTGTCCACTCATCAGACGGCTGCGGGAGTGCCTTTTCCCTGACAACTGGACCGGCCGGCGGCCAGCGGACGCTTACACGTCCCTGATCGCCTGCTACCAGGCCCGGTCAGCGGCGGGGTTCGGACAGGAAGTTTCCCGTCGCTGGCAAAGGGGGGCTGCGAGACAGCCCGGAGGGTCCCAGATCGTCCCCTAGACAACGGTGTCCGCGTCCGCATCCGGCGGGCACGGCGTCGGTCCGAAGGGCGGTCCGGGACCCTTTCTCGTATCCGCTTCCGCGCCGACGGGCGCGTTCGTGCCCATGGACGGGTGGAGGGACGGACGAGGCGGGCAGGGGGCTGCCCACCGGCTGGCCTGCCCGCCCCGTCCGTCCCCGGCAGGCCAGCCACAAGCGCTCCTCGCCGGCCCTGCCGCCGGCCCCTACAGCAGGTCGTGGATGACCGTGCCGCGCACGACCGTGCGTACACAGGTCGGCGTGGGCCCGTCGAGATCGGGCAGGCCGGCGACAGCGGCGCGCGGGTCGGTGGACCATGCCGCGACGCGGGAGTCCGGCACCTGGACCACCAGCTCCCCCGCCACCTGCCAGACCGCGAACGTCGCCGGGGCCCCGGGGGCGAGCAGCCCGCTGCCGTCGCCGTCGGCCCGGGCCGCCCGCCACCCGCCCCTGGTCGCGGCGGCGAACGCCGCCCGGGCGCTCAGCGCCGCCGACGGTGTGTGGTGCGCGACCGCGGCACGTACCCCGCCCCACGGGTCCAGCGGGGTCACCGGGGCGTCCGAGGACAGCGCGAGGACGACACCCGCGGCGGCCATCGCGGCGAACGGGTTCATCGCGCCCGCCCGGTCGGCGCCCAGCCGCTGGGCGTACATGCCGTCCCGGCCGCCCCAGCAGGCGTCGAAGGCCGGCTGCACGACGGCGGTCAGACCGAGGCGGGCCATCCGCGCGATCTGGGCGGCGTCGGCCATCTCGCAGTGCTCGACGCGGTGCCGGCCGGCCAGGATCCGCGGCAGGCCGATCTTGTCGGCTGCCCGTTCGAAGCCGTCGAGGACGGTGTCGAGGGCGGCGTCCCCGATCGCGTGGAAGCCGGTCTGCAGACCGGCCTCGGCGGCCTGCACGACCGTCCCGGACACGGCGTCGGCGTCCAGGTGCAGCAGACCCCGGTTGCCGGCGGCCGGGCTGCCGGCCCCGGCGCCCCCGCCGGTGAGGCCCGCGTCGCCGGCGGCGGCGTCCGCGTAGGGGGCGCGCAACGCGGCGGTGCGCGATCCCAGCGAGCCGTCGACGAACAGGTCTCCACCGATGCCGGCACCGAGAGCGACGGCGGTGTCGATCTCCCCGGCCCAGTATCCGTGGACGACGGGGCCCGGTTCGGCGGCGGCGAGCGCGAGCAGGTCGCTGAGGTCGTCCGCGCTGGAGACCTCCGGCCCGGCCATCTCGTGCAGGGCGGCGATGCCGAGAGCGGCGGCGTGGGCTCGGACCTGCCGTTGGGCGGCCCGCCGCTGGCCGGCGGACACGCTGTCGTAGGCGGCGGCGCGGGCCGCGTGGTGGGCCTCGCCCCGGCAGCGGCCGTCCCCGAGCCAGCCCGGCCTGCCCGGGGCGCCGCAGCGGGCCGCGAGCGCGGACGACACGACCGCGCCGTGGCCGTCGACACGGGAGAGGTAGACAGCCACGCCGCCGGCCGCCCGGTCGAGTTCGGCGGCCGTGGGTGGGCGGCCCTCGGGCCAGGCCGTCTCGTCCCAGTTGGTGCCGAGCACCACATCGGAGGGGCGGCGCCGGACGTGCTCGGCGAGCTGGTCGAGGGCGTGGGCCAGGGACGGCGCCCGGGACAGGTCGAGCCCGTCAAGGGCGAGCCCGGTGGCGGTCACGTGCACGTGGGCGTCCACGAACGCGGGGGTGACCAGGGCGTCGTCGAGGTCCACGGTCTCCTCGGCGGCCAGGGCGTCGGCGGCCGGGTCCGAGCCGAGCCAGGCGATCCGGCCGTCCTCGACCAGCATCGCCGTCGCGAACGGGGACGCCGGGCTGTGGATCCGCCCGCCGCGGTAAAGGATGCGCCGGGTGCCGTTGCGCCCGGCTCGCCCCGTCCCGGCGCCCGCTCCCCGGGTGTCCGCCGCCGCGGCGGACACTGCTCTGGCACGCGCCGCTCTGGTACCCACCGGTTGTCCGTCCTGTTCGTTCAGCGGGTCGGCTGAGCCGGCTGCTCCTGGGTTCGACGACATGTCCGTCACACCTGAAAGTGTGCCTGCCCGCGGCCGGGCCGGACGCCGTGACCCATGACGGGCCGGCCGTGTCGTCGAGAATCACGGTCGTCGGGGCTGCACGGTCGCGAGAATCACACACCGGCCGACGTGACGCCCGCCGCGGGCGGTGTCGGATAGTCTGCTGTCAGATGGCTGGTGGCCGTGCCTCGTACGGGGTGGACAGGACGACCATGGTGCGGGTCGACACGTTCGCCGCGGCCCGGATCTGCTGCAGCAGGCTTTCCAGGTCGCCCGGGGTGCCGACGCGGACCTTGAGCAGGTAGCTCTCCTCGCCGGCGACGCTGTGACAGGCCTCGATGGCGGTCAGGTCCCGTAGCCGCTCCGGGGCGTCGTCCGGCTGACTCGGGTCGATCGGCTTGATCGACACGAACGCGGTGAGCGGGAGGCCGATCTCAGCGGCGTCGACGATGGCCGCGTACGCGGTGATCACGCCCCGCTGTTCCAGGCGGCGCACTCGCTGATGGACCGCGGACACGGACAGGCCGGTGGCCCGGCCCAGGTCGGTGTAGCTCATCCGGCCGTCCCGGCACAACAGACGGACGATCTCACGGTCAAGGTCTTCCAGCACGATCCGGAGCGTACGCAGATCACGCACCGTGGTCGTGTGCTGGGCAGAGGTTGATACGCGGGTTGATACGCGCGGAGGCGGGTGTCGGTGCACGACAGGGGATGCCACCCTGTCCGAGTGCGTACATCCACTACCGCCGATCGGCTGATGCTGTTGGATACTCCGTCGCTGTATTTCCGGGCCTACTACGGGGTGCCGCGGTCGGTCCGCGCCGGGGGCGGGACGCCCGTCAACGCCGTGCGCGGCCTGCTGGACACCCTGACCCGGCAGATCGCCGAGATCCGCCCCACCCGGCTGGTCGCCTGCTTCGACGCGGACTGGCGCCCACGGTTCCGGGTCGCGCTGC
Source organism: Protofrankia symbiont of Coriaria myrtifolia (assembly GCF_900634755.1). Lineage (NCBI taxonomy): Bacteria > Bacillati > Actinomycetota > Actinomycetes > Frankiales > Frankiaceae > Protofrankia > Protofrankia symbiont of Coriaria myrtifolia. The sequence goes on along the minus strand of NZ_CAAAFS010000190.1, from coordinate 3,034 downwards.
TGGCGTCGTACAAGGCCCACCGGGTGGCCGCCGGCGGCACCGGCGGGGCCGAAGGGGCCGGGTGGATCGAGGACGTCCCGGCGGAGCTCACCGCCCAGCTACCGATCATCGACGCGGTCCTGGACGCCGTCGGCATCCCCCGGGTCTCGGCCGCCGGCTACGAGGCGGACGACGTCATCGGCACGCTGGCCGCCCGCGGCCGGGCGGAGGTGGACGTGCTCACCGGGGACCGGGACCTGTTCCAACTGGTCGACGACTCCTGGCCGGTGCGGGTGCGCTACGCGGTCGAGCGGTTCGCCGTGATCGACGAGGCTGCCGTGACCAGCCGTTTCGGCATCCCCGGCCGGGCCTACGCCGACTTCGCGGTGCTGCGCGGCGACCCCAGCGACGGGCTGCCGGGCGTGCCGGGCATCGGCGTGAAGACCGCGGCGGCGCTGCTGCGCACCTTCGGGTCGCTGGCGGCGGTCCGGGCCGCGGCCGCGCGTGGGGAGATCGCCGGCTTCCCGGGCGGGAGCAGGCAGCGGATCGTCGAGGCCGCAGCCTACCTGGACGCGGCCGTGCCGGTGGTCAGGGTCGTCACCGACGTCGCCCTGCCGCCGGTGGCGGACCGGCTGCCCGCCCAGCCCGCCGACCGCGCGGGGCTGGCCGCGCTGGCCCGGCGGTGGGGTGTGGAGAATGCCTGCGACCGGCTCGTCGCGGCCATCGGGCGTGTCTGACGGACGATCGACCAGATGATCGGCTGGCTGCCGTCGGACACGCCCTGGCGGCGGTGTCGGCCACGTCGGTTGTGTCACTTGTCGCGGCTGTGCTTGTAATGTCCACCCGTACCCGCTCCATGGCCGGTCGGCGCCGAACGAGGCAGACCTGGGCGAAAGGGGACGCAGCCTCACCGGCGTGAGCCGGTCGCGGCCCCGCGCACCGGTGTCCCTCACCGCGTGACCACCGGCGTCCCGACAACGCAATCCCGATGACGGAACGAGGTGAGGCGGTGGGGCTGCCCGAGCGGCTCGCGGGCAAGCGTGTCCTTGTCACGGGAGCGACCGGCTTCGTGGGCGAGGCACTGCTCGAACGGCTGCTGTCCGATCTGCCCGACACCGAGGTGGTCGTCCTCGTCCGCCCCCGCGCCGGCCGCAGCGGACAGGCCCGGTTCGCCGCCCTGGTGACCAAACCGGCATTCGCGGCCTGGCGCGAGCGGGTCGGCGCGGACGAGGTCGAGCGGACGCTGCGCGAACGGGTCACCGTGCTCGAAGGTGACCTGGAGCGGATGCCGACGTTACCGGCGGACCTCGACATCGTGATCCACTGCGCTGGTGAGGTGTCCTTCGACCCGCCGATCGACACGGGTTTCGCCACCAACCTCGGCGGGGTCCAGGAACTGCTGCGGGCCGTGCAGGACAGCGGCGCCCGCCCCCACCTCGTGCACATCTCCACGGCGTACGTGGCGGGTCTGCGCTCCGGGCACGTGGCCGAGGGCCGGCTGGCGCACACCGTCGACTGGCGGGTGGAGCAGGCCGCCGCGCAGCGGGCACGGCCGGCGGCCGAGGACGCCTCCCGTACCCCCGAGGCGCTGCGCGGCTTCCGGGAGCGGGCCGAGGCCGAGCACGTGCGCGCCGGCGCCCAGACGGTCTCCCGGGAGGCCGAACGCCACCGCCGCAGGTGGGTGGAGCGCCGGCTCGTCGAGATCGGCGGGGAACGGGCCCGGGTGCTGGGCTGGACCGACTGCTACACCTTCACCAAGGCGCTCGCCGAGCGCTACCTGGAGAACTCCCGCGACGGCCTGCCGCTGACCGTGGTGCGCCCGTCCATCATCGAAAGCGCGCTGGCCCGCCCGTTCCCGGGGTGGATCGAGGGCTTCAAGATGGCCGAGCCGCTGATCATCGCCTACGCGCGCGGGGAGCTGCCGGACTTCCCGGCCTCCCCCGACGGCATCATCGACATCATCCCGGTCGACCTGGTGGTCAACGCGATCATCGCCGCGGCGGCGACCACCCCGCCGGCGAACACCCCGGCCTACTACACGGTCTGTTCGGGCTTCCGTAACCCGCTGCTGTTCCGGGACCTCTACGAGCACGTCCAGGAGTACTTCCAGCGCCACCCGCTGGTCGCCCGCAACCGTGGCGCCGTCGCCGCGGCCGAGTGGCGTTTCGCCGGGGCCGCGACGGTCGAGAGCAGGCTGCGCCGCGGGGAGCGGTTCACCGAGCTCGCCGGCCGGGCGCTGGGGTACGCGCCCCGTTCCGACCGGGTCCGCCAGGCCGCCCGCGACCTGGAGCAGCTCGACGAGCGGCTGTCGTTCCTGCGCCGCTACCAGGACCTGTACCGCTCCTACACCCGGGCCGAACTGGTCTACGTCGACGACGCGACCCGGGCTCTGCACCAGGGGCTGGAGCCCGCGGACGCGCAGCGGTTCGGCTTCGACCCGGCCTGCTACGACTGGCACACCTACCTGCAGGACATCCACATCCCGAGCGTGACGGCGACGATCCGCGGGCCGGATCCGTCACCGCCGGCGGTCCGCCGGGTGGCCCCGGCCTCGGCCAGCGGGCCGGACACGCTGGCGGTGTTCGATCTGGACGGCACGCTGGTGTCCTCAACCGTGATCGAGTCCTACCTGTGGCTGCGGCTGGCCGACCAGAACGCCGTGGCCCGCAGCCGGGAGCTGGCCTCGCTGGCCCGTGCGCTGCCCGGGTACATCCGCGCCGAACGGCGGGACCGGGGCCATCTCATCCGGGCGGTGTACACCCGTTACGCCGGCGCCGACCCCGACGAGCTCGCCCGCCTCGTCGACGAGGTCGCCGGGGACATCCTGCTGCGCCGGGTCAAGCCGGCGGCGATCCGCCGGGTCCGCGAGCACCGGGAGGCCGGGCACCGGACGGTCCTGCTCACCGGCGCGGTCGAGGTGCTCACTCGTCCGCTGACGCCGCTGTTCGACGAGATCGTCGCGACCGGTCTCGCGCTCGGGCCGGACGGGCGCTACACCGGGCGTCTGACGTCGGCGCCGCTGGTCGGGGACGCCCGGGCGGCATGGCTGGGCCAC
>NZ_CAAAFS010000189.1:0-3480 GCF_900634755.1 Protofrankia symbiont of Coriaria myrtifolia | reverse complement strand
GGTGGTGCTGTCGGGGGTGCCCACCGGGTCGGTGGACCTGACCCCGCTGTGGTTCCGCGAGCTGGAGCTGGTGGGCGCCTACGCCTCGTCCGCCGGCACGGCCGCCCATCCGGCCGTCCGGCTGGACGCCCATTCGGACGACCGGCCGGACAACCAGGTGAACGGGCATGCGGGCGGGCGGCCACGGGAGCGGTCGGACTTCGACCGGGCCCTCGAGCTCGCCGCGTCCGCGCCGCTGGACGGGATCCTGTCGGCCACCTATCCGCTGGACCGCTGGCGGGACGCGCTGGACCATGCGCTGTCCGCCGGACGGCTGGGAGCGGTCAAGGTTGCCTTCGACCTGATGACGCCGTGACGGGGCACGGAACGTGACAGGGCACAGAAGAGACGGACGGGGCCTGCCCGCAGGCACTGTGGCCTCTGCTGGGACGCTTATTCCAGGACGCCGACGGCAACCCAGTGTCGTTCGGCTGAAACCACGCGTGAGGGGATCGCACAGGTGAGACCGGGGTTCGTGCTCGAAGTCGATGAGCGGACTCCTCCGCTGCTCGTCCACCAGGGTGAGGGGTTCGGGCTGGAACGTTTTCCGCTGGGTACCCGGGTGCTCTACCCGCCGGAGTCGCTGCCGGCGCTGCCGGACGTCGACGCGGCGATCAGCCGGGCGTTGGCCGAGCCGGAGAACAGCGAGCCGTTGCGGGCGCTGCTGCGGCCGGGGATGCGGCTGACGATCGCCTTCGACGACCTGTCGATCCCGCTGCCGCCGATGCGCCGGCCCGACATCCGCCAGCGGGTGATCGAGCAGGTGCTGACGCTCGCGGCCGAGGCCGGGGTCGACGATGTGGTGCTCATCGTGGCGAACGCCCTGCACCGCCGGATGACCGCCGCCGAGATCGAGCGGGCCGTCGGGGAGCGGGTGTTCCGCTCGTTCTGGCCGGACAACCTCTACAACCACGACGCCGAGGACAGGGACAACCTGCTGCACGTCGGCCTGACCGAGAACGGCGAGGACGTCGAGATCAACCGGCGGGCCGCCGAGTCGGACCTGCTGGTCTACGTCAACGTCAACCTGGTGGCGATGGACGGCGGGCACAAGTCGGTGCCGATCGGGCTGGCGTCGTACAACAGTCTGCGCCACCACCACAACAGCCACACCATGGTGCACTCACGGTCGTTCATGGACCACACCCGTTCGGCCATGCACTCCTCGGCGTGGCGGATGGGCCGGCTGCTCGCCGACCACCTGAAGATCTTCACGGTGGAGACGACGGTGAACAACGCCGCGTTCCCGGCCCGGTACGGATTCCTCACCAAACGGGAGTGGGAGTGGTCCGTGCGTGACCAGGCGATGGCGTTCGGGCTGTCGCGGGGGCTGGCCACCATGCCGACGCGTCCCCGCCGCCGGATCTTCCAGGACCTGGTCGCGGACTACGGGGTAACCGGCGTGCACGCCGGTGAGACCGAGGCCGTGCACGCGAAGACCCTGGCCAACGTGCACCGCCAGCAACTCGTCGAGGTCGATGGGCAGAGCGACGTCCTCGTTGCCGGCCTGCCGTATCTCGGGCCGTACAACGTCAACTCGGTGATGAACCCGATTCTCGCGATGTGCCTGGGCCTGGGGTACTTCTTCAACATGTACCGGGGCCGGCCGCTGGTGCGCCGCGGCGGCGCGATGATCCTCTACCATCCGGTGACGCCGGAGTTCTCCCAGCTGCACCATCCGTCGTATGTGGACTTCTTCGAGGAGGTGCTCGCCGAGTCCACCGACCCGGCGACGATCGAGGCGACCTTCGAGAAGCAGTACGCCACCGACCCCTGGTACATCCACCTGTACCGGACGTCCCATGCCTATCACGGTGTGCACCCGTTCTACATGTGGTACTGGGGCGCGCACGCCCTGGACCATCTCGGGGACGTGGTGTGGGTCGGCGGTGACCGGGCGGCCTGCTCGCGGATGGGTTTCCGGGCCGCGTCCACGCTGGCCGACGCGCTTGAGATGATCTCGTCCACGGTGGGGCGGGCTCCGTCCCTGACCTATCTGCACTCCCCGCCGCACGCCATCGCGGACGTGCGGTGACGGCGCCGGGCGGCCGGCAGCGCCCGGCGGGGATCGGGCTGCGTGAGATGGCACGCGGCTGGCGGTGGGCGTCGCGCCCACCGGTGCCCGCCTCGGCGCGGCCGTACCAGCCGGCGCCGCGGGCCCGGGAGTTCCCCACGTCGTGGGCGCGCACGCCGGCGATGCGGGCGGCCCGGGTCGCCGCGCTGGAGTTCGGGATGCGGCCCATGCTGGACGCGAACCTGTCCCTGTCGGTGGCCGGGCTGGACGCGATCGAGGGGCTGCGCACGCCCGCGGTCTTCGTGTCGAACCATTCCAGCCATCTGGACGCGCCGCTGCTGCTGTGCGCGCTGCCGCGGGACATCCGGGACCACACGGCGGTGGCCGCCGCCGCCGACTACTTCTTCGACAGCTGGTGGCGGGGTCTGGGCACGGCCTTCCTGTTCGCGACCGTGCCGATCGAACGCCGGGGCGGGGCGCCGTCGAGCGCACCCGCCGACCTGCTTGCCGGCGGCTGGAATCTGGTCATCTTCCCGGAGGGGACCAGGTCGAAGGACGGCCAGCTCGCTCGCTTCCGGTTCGGCGCGGCGCATCTGGCGATCACCTGTGGGGTGCCGGTGGTGCCGGTGGGTATCCGCGGCAGTTTCGGTGCGATGCCGCGGGGCCGGGCCTGGACGGTTCCGGGCCGGCCGGGGGTGTCGGTGCGGTTCGGCCGGCCGCTGTATCCCGCCGACAGCGACCTGCGTTCCTTCACCGGCCGTATCTTCGCCGAGGTGTCCCGGCTGATCGACGAGGACGCCACGTCCTGGTGGGATTCGCTGCGTGCGGCGCGGGAGCGCCCGGCGGTGCCGGCCCGGGCCGCGCGGTCCGCCCGGAAGGCGCGCTGGCGGCAGGTCTGGGAGGCCACCGAGCCGGTGGGAACCGCTGGTGCGGTGTCGCCGTGGCAGGCCGCGGCGCGGCGTGGATCCGCCGGCGTGACGGGCCTCTCGGGCTCCCAGGGGCTGACGGCGGCGACGGGCGCGTCACGGGAGTCGCGGGAGCCTGACGGCAGCGGGGGTGCCGGCGGTACCGACGTGGGTGGCGCTGACGCGGCAGGCGACGCAACCGGTACGTCCACCCCCGCCGGATGATCCGTTCGCAACCGTCTCATCGGACGCGAGATCGGATGTGAGAACGGTCACACACTCCTGAAAATGTGGATAGCTCTGTTCATGGCGCGGTGGGTATCCACCGCGCCGCTGGGGACCACCTGTGGGTAACCGGGGGCCTGCCGGGCAGCCCTGATGTCAAGGGTTGATCCGGGGACGCCCGGGGCCGTTAGTGGATGCATGGACCTGCGTAACCGGCCCCGCCGCCCGCATCCGCAGCACCGCTGGAAGCGGGGTACCGACACCGGCGCCCCCGTCGCCCGCCCGTCCGCCCCCGGG
>NZ_CAAAFS010000188.1:0-2544 GCF_900634755.1 Protofrankia symbiont of Coriaria myrtifolia | reverse complement strand
GTCGAGCGCGCCGTCGAGCTCCGGGAACCCGTCGGTGGTGATCGTCCTGGCTGCGGGCGGCAGCAGGCGCCTGAGTTCGGCCACGGTGGTGCCGTTGCCCGTGGCCTGGGTGTAGAGGGTGGTACCGGGGAAGACAACACCGTTGATCTTCAAGGCGATCTCGCCGGGCGGGAGGCTGATACCCCTACCGTCACCGGCGCCGTTGGCGACACCGATCCCGCGGGGCCGCCGAGGCCATCTGCCGACTCTGTCCAGCGCCTGTAGGAACTTGCCGCGCTCGGGGTCCTGCCTGATCTCACCGTTCTCGCTGTTGTAGTGCCGCCAGAGCATCTGACGTGCGGCCACGCTGTTCAACTGCCTGGCGAAGTCGTTCTCCTGCCCCGGGACGAGGCTTGGGATGAAGTGGGCGAACGCCTGGAGCGCGATGGGGATGACAGCGCCGCGGTGCGGGCTGTCGTAGGAGAAGTACAGCTCCGTTTGATGATCGATGCTCTCGTACTCCATCCTGGCCAGCGCGTAGCGGGTGATGAGGCCGCCCATGCTGAAGCCGCCGACGATCAGCGGCTTGTAGTCCCGGCGCTCCGCGATGGTGCGGAGGACGGCCTCGGTCGCGGCCTGAGCATTGTCCAGGATGGAGGCGGTGCGCTCCTCGAAGCCGAGCAGGATGACGGTCCTGCCCTGGCTGCGCAGGGTGCTGATGAGCGGGAAGTCCGCCTCGAGGCCCTGGTAGAGCCACTCCAGGTTGCTCCTGCCCAGGTTGAAGCCATCGGCCATGATCACCGGCCGTTCGATGCCGGAGCTGCCCTCGCCGTAGTAGACCCAGGCGAAGCCGTTACGCAGTTGCCATTCCTGGTCCGGCCTTGGCAGCGGGCCGGGAGCACCCGGCTCGGTGGTCAGCGGATCGGCGATGGTCAGCCTGCCGAGGGCCTGCTCCGCCTGATCGCTCTGCTGTTCGGACAACACTCCTCCTCTGGCTCGCACGCGGTACAGCGGTCCTACCGGCCCGCGCTCCGTGGGGGGATGTATGAGATGACGGGCGGCATCGTAGCCGAGTCGATCAATCTGATGCACGGATGGCAATCGTATGATTACTAATAGTATGAAAAAATGGTCGGACCGGGCGTCGCCACAACCGGGCCCGCCGACCGGAATCAGCCCACCTTGATGCCGTTTTCCGTTCTGATGCCCTTCAGGAGCTGATTCGCTGGCGAGCGTGAATCCAGTGTAGTACGGTCCGTCACGTCAGCCCTTCAGGGCGGTCGGAACATTTGCTTCGCAGCAGTAAAGGAGGGGATGCGAAGCTTTGGCCGCTCGGGACCGGATATCGACGGAGTGACCGGCGTATGGTCCTCGTCGAAATAAATCCGAGCACGTTGACGAAACCGGTCACACCGGTCACAGTAATGACCACGACGACCGGGCTGACGCATGTCGGTCGTCACCTGCCGGCCACACCGGTGCCGCGGCAGATCATTCATTTTTCTCAGTCAGGACAGCCAGGAGTCTTCCATGGCCTACTTCGCGTTCACGGAACAACCAGGACAGGAGTTCATCTTCGAGCTCACGGACCCCGATAAAATCACCCACGCCCGCAACATCATCGCCGGAGTGGAGAAGGAAGAGGTGCACGTCACCGGAAAGATCCGGAAAGTACAGAAGCCCTACAACCCGAAGTACAGCTTCCATCTCGAGCCGGCGAGCATCTCGTTCTTCTCGATGGCGATCGAGGTGTGTGACGCCAACATGGACTATGTCGAGGAGCACCTGGATGAGGCCGGTGGGGCGTTCCTCCCCGGGGCCCACTGGTGTCCGTGGGACTCGCGGGTGACCCGTGAGGTCACGATGCCCTGAACGCGTCCTGTACGCCTGCCAGCCCCGGGAGCGTCGCCGTTGCGCGGCGCCCCGGGGCGGTATGGCGCCGCCATGATCGGTGAACGCCGCGGATGCACTCGTCCCGCTCGGCGAGGCGGGTGCGTTCCCTCCTCGTTTCGTGACTGGTTTCATGACTGACAGTAGGGGCCACCTGTGGACAACGCAGGTTATCCACAGATCGTTGTACGGTCTGGTGCGGAGGGTGTGTGGTGATCAGTCTGGCGTTGTGACTGAGAGGAGCTCATCATGGTGGTCATGGCGGTCGCCTACGAGGATCTTCCGATTCGGGACGACGGGTTCACCGTCGACGATCTGGAGGAAATGCCCGACGACGGTCGGCGCTACGAGCTGGTGGACGGGGTGCTCCTGGTGAGCCCGGCGCCCCGCTGGGAGCATCAGCGCGCCTGCCTGAACCTCGCGATCATCCTTGAGGCGGCCAACCGCGAAGGCTCGGATGATCTGGTCGTCTTCGGACCGACGCCGGATGTGCGCAAGGGGCGGCACACCAGCGTCCAGCCGGACGTGTGCGTGGTCCGCCGCGACGACCTCGTGCGTGGCGAACGCTACCTGGCTGTTCCGGTGCTGGTCGTCGAGGTTCTCTCCCCCAGCAGTCTGGGCATCGACCGGCTGCTCAAACGCGACGTCTACGCCCGTCTCGGCGTCCCCCACTAC
>NZ_CAAAFS010000187.1:0-10220 GCF_900634755.1 Protofrankia symbiont of Coriaria myrtifolia | reverse complement strand
TAAGCGCCATTGCCCACTACTGGATCGTCGACACCGACAGCCCCTCGATCACCACCCTCGCGCTCACCGGGGCCGAGTACTTCGAGGTCGGCACAGTCCACGGTGACGAGGTTCTGACGGTCACCGCGCCGTTCCCGCTGACCATCTCCCCTTCCCAGCTCCTCCTTACCTGAAGCACATCCGTGGTGATGTCCGGGCGCGTTCCGACCTGTGCCATCGGATATGCAACTTTCCGCTTCGCTCTCCTCCGGCGGACGGGCCCTCCGATCGGCGGAACCGCTCGCCCGGTATTGGCCATGATAATGATTATTATCTCAGCCGTGCGAATGCATCCATCTCTGGATCATGTTCGGCTGGATGTCGAGATGGCGGATCGCGCTCTCCCCGGTCCGTGCACGGACCGGGGAGAGCGCACGTGATGTGGCTGGCGGGTCCTTACCCGTCCTGGTCTCCGGTGTAGCGGTAGATATTACCGGCGGCGTTCACGCCCCACACTGTGCCGTCGGCGGCCGCACCGATGTCGACCAACGCACCAGGAATGTTGACCCACGGATTCGCGTCGTTCTGTCACCCGCGGTTTATCTGACATGCCGGAAGGCAGCCCCAGCACTTCTGCGAAGGTACTCGAGGATGTCTCCGTACGCGAGAACTGCAACGTGGTCCAACGTCGCTCGCCCAGGCAGGGAAATTCCTTTCCATGGCGGAGAGTCACCGCCATGAGCGCCGTCGACCAGACCTCGACCCGGTTGCGCCGAACGATTTATGATGATCATCTGTTCGAATCTTTCTGGTGTCGCGGATTCGATGACGGTGGTGTTTGCGGCCGTGCTGACAGGGCCGTTTCACAGCTGACGGTCCGGATCAGTCGCCTCCGGCCACGATCGGAGTGGCCTGGCCTGGACGGATGCCTCCGGCGCGTCGGAGCATGCTGGGGGTGGGCGCGCCCACCCCCAGCGATCACTGCATTCCCGGTGCTTCATGATTGCCATGGGGAGGACGTCCCCGAAGATGTCATCCCGTCGATGTCACCCTTGTGACCGAGGGATCACCGGCAAGCCTTGATCCGAACCGGTCGATCGAATTTTTTACTGAAAATAATCAGATCTTCCGCTTAGAGCTCGCACGCGATGTCGGATTTCCGACATCAGGGCACGCTGTGGTAGAGCCCGGGTTCCGCGGTTCGTGGGTACACGGCGAAGATCGTCGAGGTGAAACCGTGGGTCGCGGAGCGCCGTCGGGCCCTGTCGCACGGAACATGTAGTCTTGACGGGTGCAGCCGACGGGTCTGCGGACCACGAGCCGTATCCCCGCCGAGAAGCCGTTTCTGAAGTGGGCTGGTGGCAAGACCCGATATGCGAGCGTGCTCGTGGGGCTGGCGCCGGAGTTCACCGGCGCGTACCGGGAGCCCTTTCTCGGTAGCGGCGCGGTGTTCTTCGAACTGGGGCCCGGCCGCGCCGTTCTCTCCGACGCGAACGAGGAGCTCGTCGTCTGTTTCCGGGTCGTCGCCGAGGATCCGGAGCCGGTCATGGCGCGGCTCGACGAGATGCCCAACACGCCCGAACACTTCGAACACGTGCGCCGGCAGCGTCCCCAGGATCTCAGTGACCTCGACCGGGCCGCCCGGGTCGTCTACCTCAACAAGACGAGTTTCCGGGGGCTGTGGCGGGTGAACTGTCGCAACGAGTTCAACACGCCGTACGGCGCCTACGACCGTCCCTACTACAATCGGACGACATTTCTGCGGGCCGCCCGGGCGTTGAGCGGCGCCGTTGTCAGAGTGGCCGACTTCGAGCAGGCGATCGACGACGCCGAAACGGGTGACTGGGTGTACTGCGACCCGCCGTACGTACCACTCGGTGGCTGGGCCGATTTCAAACGGTACACCGCCGGCCAGTTCGGGGCGGACGACCAGGTGCGGCTTTACAGGGCGATGCGTCGCGCGGCCAACCGGGGGGTTTTCGTCACCATGACCAACAGCGACACGCCGTTCGTGCACGAACTGTTCGGCGGCGACTTCCATATCCTGCGGCTGCCCACCCGGCGTGACATCAACCTGAACGCGTCCGCCCGGCGTAGCTGGGACGTGGTGGTGACCACCTACGATCCGCCCGTGCCCGCACAGGTCCTCGTCGACCGCCGGGCGCGGTAGCCGCGAACGACCCCGGCCGGGCCGTGGCCGGGTCGGATACGGACGCCGGCCGTTCAGAGCGTCCGGGATACATGCCGGTGATGACCATGGCCGTGACCATGGCCGTGACCGTGGCCATCACCGACCTGACCGTGGTCATGGCTGTGGCCGCGGTCGTCATGGTGATCGTGGTGGTGGTGTCCGTGGGGATGCGCGGGATCGTCCGGATGGTCGTGGGGGGTCTGGGGGGCGGCCACCCGGTGCTCGAAGCCGGGCAGCGCGATCCGGTACAGGCAGGTGTCGCAGTTCATCCGGATGTCCCCGGCCAGCGCCTCGGCGAAGCGCTCGAACACCAGGTCCACCAGGGCGTCACTGTCGCCGAGCAGGCCCGCGCAGCGCACGTCGACGTCGGGATGTTCGGCGGCCCAGGCGGTGGCCTGACTGACCACCCGCTCCGGCAGGACGCCGGTGAACAGGAAGTAGGGCGCCACCACGATCCGGTACGCCCCCAGCCGGCGGCAGCGCTCCAGGCCGGCCGGCACACCCGGCTCGGCCAGGCTGATGAACGCCGGTTCGACACCGATGAACCCGCGTCCCTCCCACAGCAGCCGGGCGACCTTGGCGATCTCGGCGTTGGCGTCCGGGTCGGTGGAGCCCCGGCTGACCAGCAGCACAATCACCTTCGCCCGCTCGGCGTGCGGGTAGACCGCGTCGATCCGCTCGTCGAGCGCCGTCAGCAACGTCGGATGCGGGCCGAGCGGGCGTCCGTAGGTGTAGCGCAGACCGGGATGGCGGGCGCGTTCGCGGGCGAGCGCGCCGGGGATGTCGCCCTTGGCGTGCCCGGCGGAGACCAGGGTCAGCGGTACCACCGCGAGCCGCCGGTGGCCGGCGTCGACGAGGCGGGCCACCGCGTCGGCCACCGGCGGGCGGGACAGCTCGATGAACCCGCCGTCCACCGGCGTCCCGTCGGCCCGTTCACGGACCCGTTCGACGAACTCCTGGAACTGCGCCACCCCGGCCGCGCTGCGGGTCCCATGCCCGACGATCAACAGCGCGGACGCGGGCGGAGCGCCGTCCATGCCACTGTTCGTGGCCACATCCGCGGCCGTGGCCACGTTCAGGTCCGCATCCGATCCTGCGCCTGGGTCCGTCACGGGTTCAGCCCCTCATGCAGCGGTGCGTTGGACACGGCGGGCACTGACACGGCCGGCATCGACAGCGGTGGCGACGGCGGCGTGCCAACGGTTCTCCCCGACCGGTGGAGCGTGCGGGCAGGGCCGCCACACGCGGCCCGGGCCTGGTCGGTCAGCTCCACCGGTACCCCCTCGAGGTGACGACGTGCCCGGCCACGACACAGGTGTGGGTGCTGCCGACGACCACCGTCGTCGTCATGCCGACCAGCTCCAGCCGTGGCGCCGGGGTGGCGGTCAGCTCCCCGATCGTGGCGACGGTGACCTGCTGGGCCGGGCGGAAGGCGTCGGTGACGATACCCACCGGGGTCGACAGCGGACGGTGGGCGGCCAGCAACGTCAACGCCCGCGGCAACTGCCAGGTCCGCGCTTTGCTGCGCGGGTTGTAGAACGCGACGACGACGTCGGCCCGCGCCGCCGCCCGGACCCGCTGTTCGATCACGTCCCAGGGGGTGTGCAGATCCGACAGGCTGATCATCATGTGGTCGTGGCCGAGCGGCGCGCCGAGCAGCGCCGCGGCGGACAGCGCCGCGGTCACCCCCGGGACGCCCACCACGTCGAAGGATCCGTCGGCCCGTTCCAGTGCCGGGCTGCCCATCGCGTAGACGCCGGCGTCCCCGCTGCCGATGAGCGCGACCGCGTGACCGGCGCGGGCGGCATCCACGGCCGCGCCGGCGCGTGCCTCCTCCGCTCCGAGGCCGCTGGCGAGCACGCGCGCGCCCGGCCGGATCAGGTCGCGGACGGAGTCGAGGTACTGGTCCAGACCGACGATCACGCTGGCGCGGGCGAGTTCGCGGGCGGCACGTGGGGTGAGCAGGTCCCGGTCGCCCGGGCCGAGGCCGACGATGGCCAGCCGGCCGCGGGGACGGTGCCGGGCCACCGCCACCGTGGCGTGCGCGCTCACCTGTTTGGGCACGACGAGCTCGGCGGTGCCGGTGGATGTGCCGCCCCCGTCGGGGCCGAGCAGGCTCGCCGCCTCGGCGACGCTCGGCGTGCCGACCGCGGCCCGCACCACCTCGGAGGGATGCGGGACGTCGACGGCCGCGAGCGCCGCGGCCGGGTGCACGACCAGCGGCCAGCCGAACGCGCGGGCGGCGGCGACGATGCCGGCCTCGTCCCGTTTGGCCTCGACGGTGGCGAGGTGACGCACGGCCAGCGGTGACAGCCCGGCGTCGGCCAGCGCGCGTTCGACGAGGCCGATGATCTCGTCGGCGGGCACGCCCCGGCTCGCGCCGACCCCCACGACCAGGCTGGGCGGCCGGTAGACCACCGCGGGCGCCGGCGGCGCGACGACCCGATCGGTGATCACGATGGCGGACGCCGCCGGCCGATCCGGCGGAACCGGCGTGGCCGGCGCACTGCTCCCGTCGGGTTCAGCGGCGTCACCGAGGGTGCCTGGACCAGCGGGAACGGGATGATCGGCGGGTCCGGTCCGGCCAGTGAGATCGGTGAGATCGGCGGGCCGGACCGTTCCCGGCAACGGCGGCAGCGGCCAGACCGCGTCCGTGTACAGGGTCACGGGCTCCTCGGCGAGCAGCGCCGTGCCCACGGTGGCGAGCCGTGATCCGGGCTCGACGCGCAGGCCGATGTCGGCGCCGAATGAGTCGAGGGCGGGGACCGCGGCGGCGTCACTGGCAGTGGTCACGACGGCGGTCGCGCCGAGCGTGGCGGCGACCCGTTCGGCAAGGTCGTTGGCTCCGCCGGAGTGCCCGCCGACGAGGGCGACCGCCCACCGGCGCGCCTCGTCCACGCAGACCACCCCCGGGTCGCTGTCCTTGCCGGTGAGCAGGCCGCCGGCGTGCGGGCCGCCGGCCAGCAGCCGGACGGTCGCGCCGGTCGCGAGGAAGCAGACCACCCCGGCGCATTCGGTGACGGCGGCGGTGAGCGCCTCACGGGCCGTGCCGTCGTAGTGGCGGGAGTCCGGCCAGGACCGTTGCAGATCCCGGGCGGCCGCGCGGCCGGCGGCGGTCACCGCGACCAGGCCGATGCCCGACCGGCCCGGCGTCCTGGCGTCCGTCATCGTGACCATCCGTCATCATGATTGTTCATTGCGATGCGCACCGACGCGTTCTCCCCAGCGGACGGCCGTTCCTGTCGATCGCCGCCAGCCGTACGGCCTCACCCGGGACGGTTTCGTGGCGGTCTGCGTGGGACACCCCAACGAATATGATCATGCTGGCCCGGTTCCGCGGGCATCCGTCGGTGAGTCGGATGAGGGCCAGGGCTGTGAGGTACGGGATTCCTCGGGCGTAGGAGGACCGTCGCGGACAGGAGCGTCACGGACAGGAATGTCACGGACAGAGGAGGGCCGGGAGTCGCCCAGGGTCGTCCGCAGCGCGCTGCGAGCGGTCCGGTCGGCCCGGCGGAACCCGTGGAAGTGGCCGGGGTGGTACAGGTGTGAGCGGGTCCCGCCGGCGGCGAGGGCGGGGCCGACCAGCACCAGCGTGTGCTTCCACAGCTTGTGCTCACGGATCGTGGCAGCGAGGTCGGCGAGTGCGCATCGCACGATCAGCTCGTCCGGCCAGCTCACCCGGTAGGCGACCACGCAGGGTGTCTCCGGTGGGTAGCCGCCGGCGGTGAGCTCGGCCTGCAACTGGCCGGAGCGGGCCGCCGAGAGGAACAGCGCCATGGTCGTGCCGTGCGCGGCGAACCGGGCCACCTCCTCCCCGGGCGGCATCGGGGTCTTCCCGCCGGCAAGCCGGGTCAGGATCACCGACTGGGCCACCTGCGGGACGGTCAGCTCGCGCCCGACGGCCGCGGCGGCCGCGGTGAAACTGCTGACCCCGGGGACGATGTCGGTGGCCAGCCCCAGTTCGGCGCAGATCTCCAACTGTTCCTGCAGCGCCCCCCACAGCGCCGGGTCACCGGAGTGGATGCGGGCCACCGCGAGCCCGCTGCCCGCGGCCCGCCGGTAGATCTCGTGTACGCCTTCCAGCGGCAGCCCGGCCGAGTCGACGATCTCGGCGTCGCTGTGGGCATGGGTGAGCACGTCCGGGTGCACCAGCGAGGACGCCCAGATGACCACGTCCGCCTCGCCGATCACCCGGACGGCGCGCAGGGTGAGCAGGTCCGCGGCCCCGGGGCCGGCTCCGACGAACGTGACCCGCCCGGGTGGGCGGGCGGTCATACCGGCCACTGCCGGCGCCGCGTCGAGATCACCGTGGACAGGTAGGGGCCAGGCTGGTCGCGGGGCAGGTCGGCGGCGAGGCGGATGTCCTCCTCGGGCAGGCCCGTGCAGGCACCGTAGACGGCCGCGCCGTGCGTGCCGGCCAGCCGGTCGGCCTCGGCCAGCACATCGAGGACCTGCGGCAACGCGCGCCCGCCCTTGTAAGCGATCACGGTGTCGTGGTCGGCCACCGCCCGGCGGTAGGCGTCCACCCCGGCGGTCAGCGGCAGCAGCGCCACGGTCTCGGTGCCCACTGCCAGCACCGTGCCGGAGCGGGCGGCAAGATCCTGCATGGCCATGATGCCGGGGACGGTCTCGATGGTGACCTCCGGTAACAGTGCCCGGACCCGGGCGGCCAGCGTGGTGAAGGTCGAGTAGACGTTCGGATCACCAATCGTGGCGAATGCGACACTGCCCGTGGGGTGTTCGCGTAGGGCCTGGCTGACGGTGACCGCCGGGGCGTCGTAGTCGGCGTCGCCGGTCATCCGGAACGCCACCTGGCGGATCCGGTCGTGGGTGACGTGCGCGCGCACGGTCGCCTCGGCCCGGCCCGGCGGCGGTAGCCCCTCGCTGACCGGGACGAACACGACGTCGGCCCGCTCCAGCGTCCGCACGGCCCGGATTGTCACCAGATCCGGGTCACCGGGGCCGACACCGACGCCGACCAGCCGGCCGCGGACCGGCACGGTGCCGCCGCCCTCACCGCCCTCGACGTTCCCGCCGCTCATCGCGCTCCTCCCGCGGGCCGTCCCGCGCTGGGAGCGGCGGCGGCTGCCGCGGGAGCCGAAACATCTGCCGCGGACGGTCCGGACGATCTTGCTTCGCGGGCCGTGGCGACGAACCGGCGGGCCGCCCCGGGCACGCCGGCCCAGTGCAGGTGCAGGTAGGAGGCGTGCACGTTGCCGTGTACGAAACCCTCCGTCCGGTCGTCGACCCGCCAGGCCGGCCGGGGCACGTCCCCGGCGGGAACGGTGGCGGCGGCAGTGACGACCGACGTGTGGTGGAACTCGTGCGCGGTCACCACGGTACCGGCGGTGACGACCGGGTTGTCGCAGACAGCTACCGCCTGGCGGTAACCGAGAGTGAGACGTGGCCCCATCGTCGTGTCCGCGTCGAGGATCCCGCACATGGGATGCCCGTCGAGGGAGCGGGCCAGGTAGAGCAGGCCGGCACACTCGGCGACGATCGGCGCGCCCCGGCGCGCCAGCGCGACCACCTCGGCCCGCAGCGGCGCGTTGGCCGCGAGCGCGGCGGCGTGCTCCTCGGGGAACCCGCCGCCGATCACCAGCCCGTCGGTGCCGTCCGGAAGTTTTTCGTCACGCAGCGGGTCGACGGTGGCGATCTCGGCCCCGGCGGCGCGCAGCAGCTCGACCTGTTCGGCATAACCGAACGTGAACGCGGACCCGCCCGCGACGGCGATCCGCACCGGCCGCCGGCCGGCAGGCCCGCCGCGCCTGGCCGTCGCCTCGGCCACGGCGTCCGACGGTGTCCAGGGGCGGACGTCCAGCGGCGGGGCCGAGCGGGCCAGCGCGAGCACGGCGTCGAGATCGCAGGAGGCGGCGACCAGCGCCCCCAGCGCCCGGACCGCCTCGGCCGCGGCCAGCGCCCGCTCGGCCGCCGGCACCAGCCCGAGATGCCGCGAGGGCACCGCGGCAGTGTCGTCCCGGCGCAGCACCCCCAGCACGGGGATGCGCAGGCCGGCGACGGCGTCCCGCAGCAGGCGCTCGTGGCCGGCCGAGCCGACCCGGTTGAAGACGACACCGGCCAGGCGCACCCGCCGATCCCAGGTGGCGAAGCCGTGCACCACGGCCGCGGCCGAGCGGCCCGCGGCGGACGCGTCCACGACCAGCACGACCGGGGTGGCGGTCAGCCGGGCCGCATGGGCGGCCGAGGCGAAGTCCGCGGGCTGGCCGGGCCGCGGCACCGACACCCCGTCGAACAGGCCCATCACCCCTTCGACGACGGCGATGTCGGCGCCGTGGGCGCCGTGGGCGAGCAGGGGGCCGATGCGTTCCTCGCCGCAGAGCACGGCGTCGAGGTTGCGCCCGGGGCGGCCGGTGGCCAGGGCGTGGTAGCTCGGGTCGATGTAGTCCGGGCCGACCTTGTGCGGGGAGACCCGCAGGCCGCGGGCGGTCAGGGCGGCCATCAGCCCGGTCGCCACGGTGGTCTTGCCCGCGCCGCTGGCCGGGGCCGCGATCAGCAGCCGGGGCAGGACGATGCCGGGGCCGCTCACCATTCGATCCCCCGCTGGCCCTTCTGGCCGGCGTCCATCGGGTGCTTCACCTTGGTCATTTCGGTCACCAGGTCGGCGGCGTCGAGCAGTTGTGGTGGCGCGGCGCGGCCGGTGATGACGACGTGCTGGCGCCCGGGCCGGGTGAGCAGCGTCTCGACGACCTCGGCCACGTCGAGCCAGCCCCACTTCAGCGGGTAGGTCAGCTCGTCGAGGACGTAGAGCCGGTAGGTCTGCGCGGCCAGGTCCCGGCGGATCTGTTCCCAGCCCTCGCGCGCGGCGTCGGCGGGCTGGGCGTCCGGGTCGATGCGGCGCTGCACCCAGCTCCAGCCCTCGCCCATCTTGTGCCAGGCGACCGTGCCGCCCTCCCCGGTGGCGGTCAGCGTGCGCAGCGCCCGTTCCTCCCCGATTCGCCACTTCGCGGACTTGACGAACTGGAACACCCCGACGGGCCAGCCCTGCGCCCAGCCGCGCAGGGCCAGCCCGAACGCCGCGGTCGACTTCCCCTTGCCGTCACCGGTGTGGACGATCAGCAGCGGGCGGTCCCGGCGGGCCCGGGTGGTCAGGCCGTCGTCGGGTATCACGGCCGGTTGTCCCTGCGGCATCCCTCAGGCCACCTTCCCGGGCTGGGTGGGAGCTGTCGGCCCAACGGTCGGTTCGGCGGGCCCGCCGAACCGGGCGGAGCCCGATCCCGCCGGCCGTATCGGGCGCACGGGACCGGCGGGGACCGTGGGGCCGGTGGCGACCGCCGGGCCGGCTGCCGACAGGGCGGCCAGCGGGACGGTCGTGCCACCGAGGGCGGTGGCCAGCCGCCCGGCCAGGCCCAGGCGGACGTAGCCGCTCTCGCAGTCGACGACGACGCTGGCTACCCCGGCGCGGGCCAGCGCGTGCGCGGCGGCGGCCGGATCCGGGCCGGTGGTGCACCGCCCGTCGGTGACGACGACCAGCAGCGCGCGCCGGTCGGGGTCACGCCGGCGTTCGGCGGCCAGCACCTGCCCGGCGCGGGTGAGCCCGGCGGCGAGCGGGGTGCGCCCGCCGGTCGGCAGGGAACGCAGCCGGGCCGCACCCACCTCCACGCTCGATGTCGGCGGCAGGACGACCTCGGCGCTGGCACCCCGGAAGGTGATCATTCCGATCCGGTCACGGCGCTGGTAGGCGTCCAGGAGCAGGGAGAGCACGGCGGTGGTGACCGTGCGCATCCGGGCGCGGGCGGCCATGGAGCCGCTGGCGTCCACCACGAACAGCACCAGGTTGCCCTCGCGTCCCTCCCGGACAGCGCCGCGCCGGTCGGACGGCCGCAGCAGCAGCCCCGGCCCGCGGCGTCCGCGGGCCCGCTGCCAGGGCGCGGCCGCCCGCAGGGTCGCCGGCAGGTGCAGGCCGGCGGCCTCCGGTGAGTCGGTGACCACCGCGCCGTGACGGGTGCGGGCCCGGGAGCGCCGCCCGGCGGTGCCAAGGCCGGTACCGACGTCGGGGATCTCCAGGCGGCGGGGGCGGAAGGTCGGGCCG
>NZ_CAAAFS010000186.1:0-5410 GCF_900634755.1 Protofrankia symbiont of Coriaria myrtifolia | reverse complement strand
CCCCCCTGCCCGCGCCGGCCGGGGTGGGCGGCAGCGGGAGCTGCGACCCACGGAAGGCACCAGCATGAGCACACGCCCGAGCCCGAGAAGGGCGGTGGTCACCGGCGTCGGCGTCGTCGCCCCCGGCGGGACGGACAGCCGCGCGTTCTGGACCCTGCTGACCGAGGGCCGGACCGCGACCCGCCGGATCTCGTTCTTCGACCCGGCACAGTTCCGGTCGCAGATCGCGGCCGAATGCGACTTCGACCCCGTCGCCGCCGGGCTGGACGCGCAGGAGATCCACCGCAACGACCGTTTCATCCAGTTAGCGCTCGCCGCGGCCGCGGAGGCGGTCACCGACAGCGGCCTGGACCTGCCGGCCGGCGCGCCCGACGGCGGATACGGCGTCGGGGTCAGCCTCGGCAGCGCCGTCGGCGCCACCACCCGCCTCGAGGACGAGTACGTCGCCGTCAGCAACAGCGGCCGTAACTGGCTGGTGAACCCGGCGTATGCCTCGTCCTTCCTCTACCACGCCCTGGTGCCCAGCAGCCTCGCCGGCGAAGTGGCACGCAGGTTCGGCGCGCACGGCCCCGCCGCGGTGGTGTCGACGGGCTGCACCTCGGGGATCGACACGATCGGCCGGGGCCACCAGCTCATCCAGGACGGCGCGGCCGACGTGGTCATCGCGGGTGCCACGGACGCGCCGATCTCACCGATCTCGATCGCCTGCTTCGACGCGATCCGGGCGACCTCAGCGCGCAACGACGACCCGGAGCACGCCTCCCGGCCGTTCGACGCCACCCGGGACGGGTTCGTGATGGGGGAAGGCGCCGCCGTGCTCGTCCTGGAGGAGTGGGAGCACGCCCGCCGCCGCGGCGCCCACGTCTACTGCGAGGTCACCGGCTACGCCTCCCGCTCCAACGCCTACCACATGACCGGGCTGCGACCGGACGGTGTGGAGATGGCCGAGGCGATCACCAGCGCGCTCCGGCAGGCCCGCACCCCGGCCACGGCGGTCAGCTACGTCAACGCCCACGGGTCGGGCACCAAGCAGAACGACCGGCACGAGACGGCCGCCTTCAAACGCTCCCTGGGATCGCACGCCTACCAGGTACCGGTCAGCTCGATCAAGTCCATGGTCGGCCACTCGCTCGGGGCCATCGGCGCGATCGAATGCGCCGCCTGCGCGCTGGCCATCGAGCACTCCGTGGTGCCGCCGACGGCCAACTGGGAGAACCGCGACCCCGACTGCGACCTGGACTACGTGCCCAAGACCGCCCGTGACCAGCGGATCGACGTGGCGCTGTCGGTCGGCAGCGGTTTCGGCGGCTTCCAGTCCGCGATCCTGCTCGAGCGTGCGACGGTGACCCGGTGAACGCCCCGGGCCAGTCCGCGGTGATCACCGGTATCGGCGTCGTGGCACCGAGCGGCATCGGGGCCGAGGCGCACTGGTCGTCCACGCTGCGCGGCGAGGTCAAGGTCGCCCCGGTCACCCGCTTCGCCACCCCCACACCCGCCGTCACCCCGGCGGGCGCCGCGGCGCCCGCCGCCGTCCTAGCCGGTGAGGTGGACGGCTTCCAGCCCGAGGATCATCTTGACCCCCGGCTGATCGTGCAGACCGACCGGTGGACCTGGCTGGCCCTGACAGCCGCCGGCCTCGCCCTCGACGACGCCGACTACCGGCCGTCCGATCATGATCCGTACGACACCGCGGCCATCCTGGCCAGCGGCTCCGGCGGCAACGAGTTCGGGCAGCGGGAGATCGGACGGCTGTGGAGCCAGGGTCGCCGGGCGGTGGGGGCCTACCAGTCCATCGCCTGGTTCTACGCGGCCAGCACCGGGCAGATCTCGATCCTCCACGGGCTGAAAGGCCCCTCAGGAGTGATCGTCTCCGGTGAGGCCGGCGGCCTGGACTGCCTCGGCGAGGCCCGCCGGGCCATCCGGCGGGGAACCCGCGCCGTGGTGGCGGGCGCCACCGAGGCCGCGGTCGCACCGTATGCGATGACCTGCTATGCCACGAGCGGGATGCTGACGGCGGGCAGCACCCCCGAGGAGGGCTATCGGCCCTTCTCCCGGCACGCCGACGGGTACGCGCCGGGCGAGGGCGGCGCTCTGTTCGTGGTGGAGGACGCCGCGGCGGCGCACGAGCGTGGCCGCCGCGGCTACGGGCGGATCGCCGGCTACGCGGCCACCCACGACGCCCACCACGACCGGCGCCCGGCGCCAGAGCCGGACCCCCTCGTGCGGGCGATGCGACGTGCTCTCGACGACGCCGGGCTGACCTCCGACGACGTCGACGTCGTCTTCGCCGACGGCATGGGTACACGCGAACACGACCTGTTGGAGGCACGCGCCCTAGGCGAGGTCTTCGGTGACCGCCTCGCCCACCTGCCGGTGACCGCCCCGCACAGCCTGGGCGGGCGCCTGTGCGCCGGGACGCCGGCGCTCAACGTGGCAACGGCGCTCCTGGCGATGCGGGACGGGGTGGTCCCCCCGGTGGGCAACCTGACCGATCCGGACCCGGCATACGGACTGCATCTGATCACGGGAGAACCACGCGGAATGCCGACGAACGTCATCATGATCAACGCCCGCGGCTACGGAGGGTTCAACAGCTGCCTCATCCTGACCTCGACGTCCTGACCTACGGGCTCGCGGCACCGCGGAGCACCGTGACCGGTGCCAAGGGCCGTAGGGAACCGCCCCTGCCGCGGGCCGCGCCCGATCTGGAGGGCATCGGGGTGCTGTCCAGGCTCCGCCAGGAATTCTCCGGCCACCAATGTTCTGGACGGCCCGATGCGGCAGTGGCGGGCCTGCCTGGCCGCTCTGTCTCACCGGCTGGTTGGTGTCCCTTGTGGAAGGGACAATGCGGAGAACCAGCGCAGGGCCGGCGTGGTGGCTCCCACCAGAGCGACGGCGCCGACGCACAGCAGGCCACCGCTGACCAGGGCGGCTGTGCCTGAGGTGGCGTCTGCGACAAGGCCGCCACGCATGTTGCCGATGTCCGGGCCGGCTTGTCCGACGATCTGTTCAGCCTGTTCAGCGGCGCTGACACGGCCGAGCAGCGCGTCTCATCCCAACGCGGGGTCCGCGCCCAGCTTCTCGATGATCCGGTCGTGGAAGCTCCTGCGCTCAAGGGCCTGCTCGATGTCGGCGACGACCCGGGTGAGCGGATAGGGGATCTCGGCCTCGAGGTCGGCGATGGCGGCCTCGGTGGCCTGCCACTCCGCCGCCAGGCGCCCGACGATGTCGCGGGCGTTGTCCGTGAGTGTCACCTTCTTGCTGCGCGCGTCGTCGCCCGTGATGGTGTGGACCCAGCCGGCCGCGCGCATCGCGGCCACCTTCTGGCTGAGAGCCGAATGTGTGCGGCCGACCGACTCGGCCAGCTCGGTGATGGTCATCGGCCCGTGGGCGTGGAGACGGAGCAGTTCCATCACGAAGCTCGGCTTGAGCTTGTCGATCTGCGCCTCGGAGTACATCCGGGCGATGTCCGCGTCCATCGACGCCTGCAGGAGGCGCAGGGGTCGCCAGAGGCTGTGCTGGGTGGGATCGGCTGTGTGCTCCTCGTTCATGCACACATTATGACAGGATTTATATAAGTCCTGTCATAAACGTACTCTCCGTCTGCGCCCCCACACCGCTGGCACGCTCACCACGCTCGGCTACCGCCTCCACCAGCGCACCAGCGAAATGACGGGGCACCGACCCCGCTGTCCACGACCGCCCGGCCGCACAGCCGCCGCACGCGGCATCTGATGCCGCACGCGACATCAGATGCCGGAGCGTACGGGTGAAGGTAAGAGTGCGGGCAGGGCGAAGGGGTCCGCGTGGTGGCGGGTTGTGCCATGCTGGGTGGGCGACGGCAGTGGAGGAAGCCGGTGGGAATCCGGCGCGGTCCCGCCACCGTAACCGGGGAGCGAACCCTCACCGTGTGTCACGGACGTGTAGGCGTCCGGAAGGCCGAGGGGGAGCACTGATCCGGGAGCCGGGATACTTCGGCCGTCCGCACCGTTACCGAGGGCGAGGAAACCCGAGGGAGGACCGCGGCATGCCCGTTCACGCCCGCCAGCCGGTGCCCGGCGCACGGTCGGGAGCACGATGACGGCCTACCCGCTGTCCGCGGTGGTGGGTATGGACGACCTGCGGCTCGCCCTCGTCCTCAACGCTGTGTCACCGGCCATCGGCGGGGTGCTCGTCCGGGGGGAGAAGGGCACCGCCAAGTCGACGGCGGTGCGGGGGCTCGCCGCCCTGCTCCCGCCCCTGCGGGTGGTGACCAACTGCCGGTTCGCCTGCGACCCGGCAGTTGGCGACGCCGACTGCCCCGACGGCCCGCATCCGCCCGACGGCCCCGCCGTGACCCGGGCGGTGCGGATGGTGGAGCTGCCGGTCGGCGCCTCCGAGGACAGGGTGACCGGGTCGATCGACCTCGACCGGGCGCTCGCCGAAGGCGTCACGGCGCTGCGCCCCGGGCTGCTGGCCGCCGCCCACCGCGGCCTGCTCTACGTCGACGAGGTCAACCTCCTGCACGATCACCTTGTCGACCTGCTGCTGGACGCGGCCGCGCTCGGTGTCGCCCACGTCGAGCGCGACGGGGTGTCGGTCCGCCACGCCGCCCGGTTCCTGCTGGTCGGGACGATGAACCCGGAGGAGGGCGAGCTGCGCCCGCAGCTGCTGGACCGGTTCGGGCTGACCGTCGAGGTCGCCGCCAGCCGGGACCCGCGGGTACGCGCCGAGGTGGTGCGCCGCCGACTGGCCTACGACGCCGACCCGCGGGCCTTCACCGCCGCCTGGGCGCGGCAGGACGCCGCCCTCGCCGCCCGGATCGCCGCCGCCCGTGACCGCCTGCCCGCCGTGGAGCTCTCCGAGACGGCGTTGCGCCAGGTCACCGCGGTCTGCGCCGCCTTCGACGTGGACGGGATGCGCGCGGACGTGGTCACCGCCCGCACCGCGATCGCGCTGGCCGCCTGGGAGGGCCGCGAGCGCGTCACCGCCGACGACATCCGCCGCGCCGCCCGCCTGGCACTGCCGCACCGGCGCCGCCGAGGCCCGTTCGACGCCCCCGGCCTGGACGAGGACACCCTCGCCGACGCCCTGGAAAAAGCGGGGGAGCCGTCTACGGACCCGGACGGACCGCCGCCGGCCGGCGGCGGTGGCAGCGGATCCGCCGCCGGCCACGGCGACGCCGCTGCCGACAGCCGTGACGGACATGCCGGCGACGGGCCACCGCCCACGTCGGCCGGCGACCTGCCGACCCCGCGCCCGGCGGAATCGGAACCCCTGCACCGGGCGGAAACGCAACGAACGGAAACAGGCGCGGCGGCGGAACCGCGGCCCGCCTGCGGGCCGACCACCGCGTCCGAACACAGCGGGTACGAGCAGCCTGACCCGTCGCGCGGGCAGACCGACACCGCCGACGTCCGTCCCGCCGGCC